>CALMAB010000080.1 GCA_937858325.1 uncultured Acetobacteraceae bacterium | reverse complement strand
GTGTTCGACATCCCCCTGCCCCGCCCCCGTGACATCAACAGCGCCGAGCTGTCCGGCTACGCGTCGCGCGTCACCGCGGCGCTGAAGAGCTACTACACGCCGGACGCGATGCTGTGAGGCGCGCGCTGGTCGCCGCCCCGTTCTTCGCCGGCCTCGTCGCGGCGTGGCAGGGCATGGCCTGGAGCGGGCGCTGGTCGCCGGTGCTGCTGCCGTCGCCGGGCAGCGTGGCCGAGTACCTGCTGGCGGCGCTGGCGGACGGAAGCCTGCTGGAGGCCACGGGGGTGACGCTGCGCCGGCTGCTCGTCGGCTATGCCATGGGCGTCGCCATCGGGCTGCCGCTGGGCCTGCTGTCCAGCACCTGGGAGGTGGTGGAGGACACGGTGGGCGTGCTGGCGCTCGGGCTGCAGACGCTGCCCAGCGTGTGCTGGATCCCGCTCGCCCTGCTGTGGTTCGGCCAGAGCGAGGGCGCGATGCTGTTCGTGGTGGTCATGGGCACGACCTGGTCCGTGATGATCGCGACCGACACGGGCGCGCGCAGCATCCCCACCGTTTACGCCCGCGCTGCGCGGACCATGGGATCGGCGGGCTTCCACCGCTGGACGCGGGTGATCCTGCCGGCCTCCCTGCCCTTCCTGGTCAGCGGCATGAAGCAAGGGTGGGCATTCGCCTGGCGCTCGCTGATGGCGGCCGAGATCTACGTCACCATCCTCAGCGGCTTCGGCCTGGGCCAGCTCCTGCACTACGGGCGGGAGCTGAACGCCATGGAGCAGGTCGTCGCGGTGATGCTGGTCATCGTGCTGATCGGGCTGCTGGCCGACAAGGTGCTGTTCGCGCCGTGGGAACGCTTCCTGCACCGCCGCTGGGGCACGGACGTGCGGGGGGCGTGAGCGGACCCAAGCATCGTGTGGACCGGGCTTGCGCGATCCTTCGCCGCTGATCGCCGTCGCGATCAAGTCCAACAGCCTGAAATCCGCGCCGGCAACCGTCCCCGAAGCACCACGCATGGGCAGCCGCCCGCCCAACCGGACATCAGGCCAACTCGATCCAGAGTAGTTCTGGGAACCGCTTCTTAGGACAGGAAACCGTATTTTCGGGTGATCGCTGGCTTCGATATAGGAACTTTCGAGAAAGCGCCCATTGGCGCTGTCAAAAACCAAGGCGCCTTGCTAGGCCGTCTAGCCATTGCTCAGAGGTTTAAAAAGGTAATACCAGCATGGCAGGGACCTACGATCAATTTTTTCATGACCTCGCTGTTCGCGAGTCCGTCGGCATCTTCGACTCAAATGCCTCTCCCAACTATAAGGCAATTGGCGATAATGGCCTGAACTATCTTGGTGCCTATCAATTCGAGGGTTGGGGCCTCATCAACCTTGGCTATTACACCGATGATGGAAATCCTAACGCCAATCAATGGACAGACGGCTATTGGACCGGCAAGGACGGCATCAATAGCAAGCAGGATTTTCTCAACAATCCCGCCGTCCAAGACAAGGCAGCTCACCAATGGATGCAAAACTTCGTCTGGGGTTGGGTGCAGGACCGCGGGCTTGACCAATACATGGGGCAGACCATCGGCGGCGTGACCATCACAGCGTCAGGCCTGCTCGCCGGCGCCCATCTCCGCGGCGCCGAGGCGGTCCAGCAATTCATCAAGTCTGGTGGACAGAACGATCCGCGAGACCCATACGGCACGCCCGTCTCTCAATACATGTCACACTTCTCCGGCTATCAAACACCATTTGACGGCGGCGCCACGAAGCCGGCACCGTCGTCCAGCGACGTTCTGGTCCTGAATGTCAGCGCAGACAGCTGGAACGGCAGTCCGCAATTCGTTGTCAGCGTCGATGGCAAGCAGCTCGGTGGAACCCAAACAGCGACGATGGCCCACGCGGACGGCCAAACCCAAAACGTCAGTCTTTCCGGCGCGGTCGGGGTGGGCGTGCATGACGTCGCCGTCACCTTTCTCAACGATGCTTGGGGTGGCACCCCAAGCACAGATCGCAACTTGTATGTCGACTCGATTGACGACAATGGCCAGCACTACGCTTCCGCCTCCGCAATGCTGATGTCGAACGGGACGGTGCATCTCCAGGTCGGCGTGCCAAGCGTCAACGGGGGTTGAACGACAAAGCGGTCTTCGAAGTTCGCGTGTCAATCGGCCTGCAACCAAGAGCCTGGACGATGAAACCGGGCCGGTCATAGCGGGGCGCAACGCGGCGGCCACGCCCATGGTCTCGGCCGGCGGACGCTTTGGTTCGGGCGTATGCCGTCCCTCGCAGCACGCGATCATCATTGCGCTCAGGTCCATAAGTTTGAAACCGATCCGGAAATCGGGTCAGTTCACCCCAGCGTGGTCGTGGAAACCGCTTCCAAGCAGGCAGTCCTGGCGCAAGCTACGAATGCCTGCTTAGGACGCCCGCGCCGCGAGTTCAGGGGAAGAGGCCAGCCCATGCGTTCCAAGCGGATCATATCGGTCGTCGGCTGCCACGCGGAGGGCGAGGTTGGGGACGTGATCATCGGCGGCGTGCTGCCGCCCGCCGGGGCCACCATGTTCGAGAAGATGCGGACCATGGAGCGCGACCACGACCACGTCCGCCGCCTGCTGCTGTGCGAGCCGCGCGGCAGCGTGTGCCGCCACGTCAACCTCCTGGTCCCCCCGGTCCAGCCCGGCTGCGACGCCGGGGTCATCATCATGGAGCCGACCGAATACGTCGCGATGTCCGGCTCCAACCTGATCTGCACCGTGACCGTGCTGCTGGAAGCCGGCCTGGTGGCGATGACCGAGCCGGAAACAATCGTCACGGTGGATACCCCGGCCGGCCCGGTGCGCGCCCGCGCCGAGTGCCGGGACGGGCGTTGCCGGGCCGTGGAGTTCGAGAACGTGCCCGCCTTCGTGGACCGGCTCGACGCGCGGCTGGAGGTAGCGGGCTACGGCACGATCAGCGCCGACATCGCGTATGGCGGCATGTTCTATGCCATTGTGGACGCGACCCGGCTCGGCTTCCGCGTCACGCCGGACGAGGCGCGCGAGCTGGCCGCCCTCGGCGAGGGGGTGCGCCTCGCTGCGCGGGAGCAGCTATCCGTGGTGCATCCCGGGAACCCCGGCATCAGCGGCGTGTCCATCGTGCAGCTCAACCGGCCCTTTGCCGGCGTGGGCGCGGTCACGCGCAACACCTGCATCGTGGCGCCGGGCCGGTCCGACCGCAGCCCGACCGGGACCGGCACCAGCGCCCGCATGGCCGTCCTGCACGCCCGCGGGCAGATGCGGACCGGGGACGCGATGGTGCACAAGTCCATCATCGGCAGCCGCTTCGCAGGCCGGATCGTCGGGCAAGCCGAGGTCGCCGGGCGCCCCGCCATCGTGCCGGCCATCAAGGGCCGCGCCTGGATCACCGGGCACCACACCTATTTCCTGGACCCGGACGATCCGTATCCGGAGGGCTACCTGGTCCCGGACACCTGGGGCGTGACGGGGACGCTGACCCAGTGCCGTGGCGCCACGGGGGAGGCCGCTGATGCACGGCACGGCCGCTGACCCGCGCTCGCTGCGGCGGCTGGAAGACGAGCGGTTCCTGCGCGGCGGCGGCCGGTACGTGGACGACGTGCCGGCGGCCGGGCACCTGCACGCGCTGTTCGTGCGCTCGCCCTACGCCCATGCGGCCTTGCTCCGCATCCGCACGGACGAGGCCGCGGCCATGCCGGGCGTCCACGGCGTGTTCACCGCGGCCGACCTGCTGGCCGACGGCATCCGCCCGATCCCCTGCGCCATGGCGCTGCCGCCAGAGGCCGGGCTGGTCGTGCCGCCGCGCCATGCCCTGGCCTTTGGGCACGTGCGCCACGTGGGGGAATCGGTCGCCCTGGTCGTGGCCGACACGGTCACCGCCGCCCGGGACGCGCTGGAACAAGTGGCGGTGGACTACGACGATTTGCCGGCGGTGACGGCACTGGGGGGTGCCTTGGCTGAGGGCGCGCCGCAGGTGTGGCCGGACGCGCCGGGCAACCTGGCTTTTCATTACCAGCGCGGGGACCAGGCGGCGGTCCAGGCCGCGTTCGCGACGGCGGCGCACGCCGTCAGCCTGGAATTGGTGAACAACCGGGTCGTCGCCGCGTCCCTGGAAACGCGCACCGCGCTGGTCGAGCACGACCCGGCGACCGGACGGATGCGCCTGCTGCTGAGCGGCCAGGACGTGCATGGCCTCCGGCGCGACCTGGCCCATTGCTTCGGGGTGGCACCCGACGCCGTCCACGTCGTCTGCCCCGACGTGGGCGGCGGCTTCGGCATGAAGAACGTCGTGCATCCCGAACACGTCGCCCTGCTGTGGGCGGCGCGGTGTCTCGGCCGGCCCGTGCGCTGGATCGCCGACCGGACGGAGGACTTCCTGTCCGGGGCGCACGGCCGCGGCAACGTGACGCGGGCGCGGCTGGCGCTGGACGCCGGGGGCCGCTTCCTGGCGCTGCACGTGGAAACCACGGGCGATCTGGGCGCCTACGTGTCCGCCCTCGGTCCCGGCGCGCACACGGTGGCGCCCGCGACGGCGATGGGCGGGGTGTATGCCATTCCCGCCGTGTTCATGGACGTGCGCGGCGCCTTCACCAACACCGTCCCGGTCGACGCCTACCGCGGCGCCGGGAAGCCGGAAGCCAACTACGTCATCGAGCGCCTGGCGGATGCCGCCGCGTACCGGCTGGGCCGGGACCGGGTGGCGCTGCGCCGGGCCAACCTGGTCCGGGACTTCCCTTACACGAGCGCGCTGGGCACCACGATGGACACCGGGCAGTTCGCGGACAACCTGGGCACGGCGCTGCGGGCGGCCGACCAGGCCGGCTTCGCGGCGCGCCGGGC
>CALMAB010000079.1 GCA_937858325.1 uncultured Acetobacteraceae bacterium | reverse complement strand
CGGCTGGTGCTGGAGCCGAAGTCGCGCGGCGTGGAGCCGGAAGTGCTGATGGAAACCATGTTCCGCGCGACCGCGCTGGAAAGCCGGTTCCCGCTGAACATGAACGTGCTGACTGCCGACCGGACGCCCATGGTCCTGGGGCTGCGCGGGGTGTTGCAGGCCTGGCTCGACCATCGGCAGGAGGTGCTGGTCCGCCGCTCCCGCCACCGCTTGGCTGCCATCGAGCGCCGCCTGGAGGTGCTGGACGGCTACCTGGCGGCGTTCCTGAACCTCGACGAGGTGATTCGGATCATCCGCGAGGAGGACCACCCGAAACCGGCCCTGGTCGCGCGCTTCACGCTGACCGACTTGCAGGCGGAGTCGATCCTGAACATGCGGCTCCGCTCGCTGCGGCGCCTGGAGGAGATGGAGATCCGGCGCGAACACAAGTGGCTGTCCAAGGAGCAGCGAGAGGTCGAGGGGCTGCTGAAGGATGCGGCCCGGCGCTGGCGGAAGATCGAGGGTGAACTCACGGCGGTGCGGGACAAGTTCGGGGAGGGCGCGCTGGGCGCCCGGCGGACCGTGCTGGGCGAGGCGCCGCAGGTCGTCGAGGTGAACGCCGACAGCCTGATCGAGCGGGAGCCAATCACCGTTGTCCTGTCCGACAAGGGCTGGATCCGGGCGGTGAAAGGCCACGTGGCCGAGGGTGCGGAGCTGAAGTTCAAGGAGGGTGACAAGCTGCGGCTTCTGGTGCCCTGCCACACCACGGACCGTCTGTGCCTGTTCGCCAGCAACGGCCGCGCGCATACCCTGCGGGCCGGCGACCTGCCGCGCGGCCGTGGCGACGGGCAGCCTATCCGCGTGCTGGCAGAGCTTGGCGATGACGACGTTGCCGCCTTGTTCGTGTGGCAGGACGGGCTGCGCTACCTGGTTGCGAGTTCCGCTGGCCGTGGCTTCGTCGTTGCCGCCGCGGACCTGCTGGCGGAGAAGCGCACCGGCAAGCAGGTGCTGAACGTGAAGCCTGGCGAGGCCGCGATACTCTGCATCCCCGCGGAGGGCGACCACGTCGCGGTGATCGGCACCAGCCGCAAGCTGCTGGTATTCCCATTGTACGAGGTGCCGGAGTTGTCCCGCGGGTCGGGCGTGCTGCTGCAGAAGTACCGGGAAGGCAAGCTGGCGGATGCCAAGGTGTTTCGGCTGGCCGACGGGCTGGCCTGGCGGCTGGGCGACAAGATGCGGACGGAGAGCCGGTTGCAGGACTGGATCGGGGGGCGGGGGCAAGCGGGGCGGATGCCGCCGACCGGCTTCCCGAAGACCGGCCGGTTCAGCTAATCGCCGGCCAGCCGGGCCTCCGCCACGGGCGAGGCCATCCGCAGCAGCGGGCCGACGCCCGGCGCCGTGTCGATTGCGAGCACGGCCTCGGCCAGGCATTCCGCTCGCTCCTCGCCCAGCACCGCAGCGGTCAGCGTCATGAACTTCCGCACGAGCTCGTCTTGCGTGAGGAAATTGCCGGGTTCGCCTTTGGGCACGACCACGACGGTTTGGAATGTCCTGTCGGCGGCGGCGACCGTCAGCTTTCCCGACATGTTGGCGGGAAACTCGGCTTGTACGTCGGCATCCCATTCGCAGGTGATACGCGGCATCAGGGCGCGTATCTGAGCATCGCGCAGCAAGGCGTAGCTGTCCCAATCCATTTGACCAATGGCCAGCGCCGCCGCGATCACGAACGGGCCGCTGAACTGCCCGTCCACCACGTTTTGCGGGTCGGCCTTCCGCGCCGCGGGTGCGCCGATCAGCCGCATCCCGGCTTCCGGCAAGCCGAGCGTCACGTGCTCGATGGTCGCCGGGTCGATGGCGTGCTCGGCCCGTAGGGTGAGGGCGGCGTCGATGCCGGCGTGGCCATAGCGGCAGGACGGGTAAGGTTTCACCGCGGTTTGCATCAACTCGAACTCGGCGCCCAAATCCTGAACTGCCCGTTCTGGGTTGGGGGAGGGGGCGTAGGCGCCGAGAAAGCCGTGCTGGCCTTCCAGGGCGTCCGCCGCACCCTTGAAGCCTTCCCGCGCCAGGGTCGCCGCCGTCAGCCCGGCCATGCCGGACCAGCCGACCTGGAACCGCTTGGTCCAGGCGCCGTTCGCCAGGAACTGCAAGCTGCCGGCAGCTTGGCTGAGCGCGATGCCGAGGGCTGAGGCGATGCCGTCCGCGCCAAGCCCGAACACCCGACCGGCGGCCGCGGCGGCGCCGAACGCGCCGCAAGTCGCCGTCGGGTGGAAGCCGCGGGCATAGTGGTCGCCCGCTGGCAGCGCCAAGGCGACTCGGCAGGCGACCTCGTATCCTGCGACGATCCCCGCCAGCACGTCGGCGCCGCTGGCGCCTGCCATCTCGCCGGCCGCAAACGCTGCGGAGATGACCGGACAACCCGGATGCAGCGATCCGGCCGCATGGGTGTCGTCGAAATCGAGCGAATGCCCCAAGGCACCGTTCAGCAACGCGGCCCCGGCAGGCGTATAACGGGCGCAATCGCCGAACACGCCGCTGCTGCCCGCCGACATGCCGAGCGCCCGGACAGCGGCCAGCAGCGGCGCCGTGCTTTCGGCGTCATGCCTGGCACGCACGATGTTGCCAACCAGGTCGAGCACCAGAAATCGCGCCCGCTCGACCACCGCCTGCGGCAAGGCCGCAGTTGATACGTCGGCGCTGAAGGCGGACAGCTTGGCTGTGATCCCCATGGTCGTTCCCCGTCGATTGCCCAATCCTGCCTCGGATCAGGCGCGGGTCCAAGTGTGTTGCCGGCCGAGGCGGCCTTGTGCCACACTTGCGCAATGATATCCCGTCGCGCGTTGCTCCCGACTCCGCTCGCCGTTCTCGCGATGCCGGCGCGAGGGCAGGAGTCCTTCGCGGCGTTCGTGAACGGCGTCAAGGCGGAGGCCCGGCGGGCCGGTCTGCGCGAGATGACCCTGCAGCAGGCCTTTGCCGGCGTGGAGCCAAACCAAAAGGTGATCGAGCTTGATCGCCGTCAGCCGGAGTTCACCCTGACCTGGCCGGAGTACCGCGCCCGTGTGCTGCCGGAAAGCCGTTTGCAGGCCGCACGCGAGAACTACGCCCGCGAACGCCCTCTGCTGGCCCGGGTCGAGGAGCGGTATGGCGTGGACCCGTTGATCATCATGGGCATCTGGGGTGTCGAGTCGGCCTTTGGCGCCAACAAGGGCAGCTATCGGTTGATCGAGGCGCTTTCGACATTAGCCTGGGAAGGGCGGCGTGCGGCGTATTTCCGCAGCGAACTGATCAATGCGCTGCGCATCCTGGACCAGGGCGACGTGACGCCCGCCCACATGACCGGCGGCTACGCCGGGGCGATGGGACAACCTCAGTTCATGCCAAGTTCCTTTTTGCGCTTTGCCGTGGACTTCGACGGCGACGGGCGGCGGGACATTTGGGACAGCAAGGCGGATGTGTTCGGGTCGGTCGGCAACTACCTGGCTAAGAACGGCTGGCGCCGGGGCGAGCCTTGGGCGCAGCCGGTCTGGTTGCCTCCAGGCTTCGACACGGCCGCAGCCCAGCGCGACAACCGCCGGAGTCTTGACGAGTGGATGCGCATAGGCGTGCGGCGGCTGGACGGCCGGGAGTTGGGCCGTGCCGACGTTCAGGGCGCGG
This sequence comes from uncultured Acetobacteraceae bacterium, assembly GCA_937858325.1. Classification (GTDB taxonomy): domain Bacteria; phylum Pseudomonadota; class Alphaproteobacteria; order Acetobacterales; family Acetobacteraceae; genus CAHJXG01. Next base: position 435 of record CALMAB010000079.1, on the reverse strand, counting down.
TCGTCGTGCCGAGCGGGGCGGAGCCGGGGGAGGGATTCATGACATATTCCAATTTCAACGTGATCCGGCGCTACAACCCCTCTGACTTCAATGCCCTTGCTGTCGGCCTTCTGGGTCGGTCGGCTGTTTGATGAAGGGTTTTCTGCAACGGAAGGCGACGCCCCGCGGCCGTATTCCCGGAATCGCGGCGACCGGCGGCTGACCAGGGGGCGGGACCTCCCGGCGTTGTCGGCGCTGGACCGGGCCATGGGGGCGGAGTAACCGATGCAGGGATCGTGCGGAAACAGGGAGCGCCGGGCCATGCTGGGTCGCCGTGGGGTTTTGGTTGCCGGAACGGCACTCGCGGCGGTGCCGGGCTGGGCGGCGGCGGAACAGCGCCGGATGCCGGCGCCGCGTCGCGACCCCGACCATGCGCCGGCATCCGGCGCATGGGCG
>CALMAB010000078.1 GCA_937858325.1 uncultured Acetobacteraceae bacterium | reverse complement strand
TACAGCCTGGAACGCTACAACCTGGCCATGCCCTACACCCGCGGCTTCGTGGGCTTGGACCAGTACTGGGACCTGCTGAACAGCGCCGAGTTCTGGCGCACCGTCGAGGTGTCGCTGATCTACACCGCCGCGACCGTGATCGTGGAGTTGCTGCTCGGCCTCGGCGTCGCGCTGCTGCTGCGGGAGCGGACGCGGCTCAACAACGCGATCTCCATCGCGCTGCTGATGCCGTTGATGACCGCGCCGGCCATCGCGGCGCTGATGTGGAAGCTGATGACCAACCCGGGCTTCGGCGTGCTGAGCTGGCTGGTCTCGCTGCTGGGGGTCGATGACTTCCGCTGGGCGTCCGCGCCGGAGTCGGCGATGTTCACCGTCGTGCTGGTGGACGTGTGGGTTTACACGCCGTTCATGATCATCCTGCTGCTGGCCGGGCTGCGCAGCCTGCCGCCGCAGCCGTTCGAGGCGGCGCGGCTCGACGGGGTGCGGCCGAGCTTCGTGTTCTTCCGCATCACCCTGCCGATGCTGACGCCGTTCCTGCTGACCGCGATCCTGTTCCGCATGATCGACTCGATCCAGCAGTTCGACATCATCTACGCCATGACCCAGGGCGGACCCGGCGACAGCCTGCTGGTGTTCCAGGTGCGGGCCTATCTCGACTTCTTCCAGTACACCAACGTCGGCGGCTCGGCCACGGTGCTGATGATCCTGTGGGCGATCACCTACATCCTGTCGAACGTCTTTGTGAAGCAATGGCACAAACTCCGGGAAAGGGCGCGCGGCCATGTCTGACCAGGTGTTCCGCGTGTTGCGAGGGGTGGCGCTGCTCCTCGTCGTGGTGTTCTTCCTGTTCCCGATTGCCTGGATCCTGCTGATGTCGTTCGAAACGAACGAGCAGATCCTGCAGATCCCGCCGACGCTTGCGGTGCATCCGACGCTGGCCAACTACGTGGCCCTGCTGTCCGGCAAGCTGCAAACCGCGTCCGGCACGCTGGATGTGACGTTCCTGGGCAACCTGTGGAACTCGGTGCTGCTGTCGGTCTGCTCGGTGGCGCTGGCCTTGCTGCTCGGCGTGCCGGCCGCCTACGCCTTTGCCCGGTTCCGCTTCCGCGGCGGGGAGAACATCGCATTCACCCTGCTGTCCTTCCGCTTCGCGCCGCCGCTGCTCGTGCTGTTGCCGTTGCTGCTCTACTTCCAGGACCTTGGGCTGGCCAACACCTATGTCGGCTTGATCTGGGTGTACCAGCTGATCTGCCTGCCGCTGATCCTGTGGATCGTGCGCGGCTACTTCGAGGACGCCAGCCCGGACATCGAGTACGCCTACCGGGTGGACGGGCATTCCTGGTGGAGCGGCTTCACGAAAATCGCGCTGCCGCTGGCGGCGCCGGGCATCGCGTCGGCCGGGCTGCTGTCGTTCATCTTCGCCTGGAACAACTTCGTGTTCGCGCTGGTGCTGGCGTCTGCCGACAAGCAGCCGGTCACGGTGGGGGCGCTCGCCTTCGTCACCGCGTCCGGCATCCAGTATGGCATCATCGCGGCCGCCATCGTGCTGTCGATCCTGCCGACCCTGGCCCTGGCGCTGTATGCGCAGCGTTGGCTGGTGGAGGGGCTGAGCTTGGGCGCGGTGAAGGGATGAGCGGGATGGTGGACGGCTTGGCAGTGCGCGACGTCCGCGTGGCGTTCGGCAAGACGGTGGCGCTGCACGGCGCCAGCCTGGACGTGGCGCCCGGCGAAACGCTGGTGCTGTTCGGTCCGTCCGGCGCGGGCAAGACGGTGCTGCTGCGCGCCATCGCCGGGCTGGACCCGAACGCGACCGGGCAGGTGGTGGTGGCCGGGCGCGACGTGTCGTCGGCGGGGCCGGAGCACCGCAACATCGGCGTGGCGTTCCAGAACTTCGCGCTGTACCCGCACATGCCGGCCTACGAGAACATCGCCAGCCCCCTGCACGCGCGCCGGCTGCCGGCGGCGGAGATCAAGGCCCGGGTCGAGCGGATCGCCGCCTTGCTGAAGATCAGCCACGTCCTTGGCCAGCAGCCGCGCGCGCTGTCCAACGGGCAGAAGCAGCGCACGGCGCTGGCCCGCGCGCTGGTGGGTGAACCGAAGATCCTTTTGATGGACGACCCGCTGCGCAACGTGGACGCCAAGCTGCGCTACGAGATGCGGATGGAGCTGCCGCGGCTGCTGCGCCGCTCCGGCGCGGCGTCGATCTACGTCACCCAGGACTACCGGGAAGCGATGTCGCTGGGCGACCGCGTCGCCGTGCTGATCGAGGGGCACGTCGTGCAGACCGACCATCCGGAGCAGGTTTACGACGCCCCGGCCTCCATTGCGGTGGCGCGGCTGTTCGGCGACCCGCCGCTCAACCTGGTGCCCTGCCGACCCCAAGCGGGCAACGACGGCGTGCGGGTGCGGGCGCTCGGCCTTGACCTCGGGCTGCCGGTTGATCCCGCTGTGGCCGGGCGGGAGTCCCTGCTCGGGCTGCGGCCGGAGGACATCGCGCTGTTCCGCGAGGCGCAGCCCGGCGCCGCGCCCGCAACCCTGGAAGTGGCGACGCCGCTGCACGAGAAAACCGTGGTGCTGCTGCGGACGCCGGACGGACAGGAGGTGCTGGCCAGCATGAACGGCGCCGCGCCGGCGCCCGGGGCCGCCGTGTGGATACAGCCGAACGCGGGCCGCGCCCTGCTTTACGACGCCGGCACCGGGCTGCTGGACCGGCGCGCGGCCCGGGTGGTGGAGGCGGCGGCATGACGCTCACCCTCAGCCACGTCAGCAAGGCCTACGGCCGCAGCACGGTGCGCGCGGTGCGCGACCTTGATCTGCGGATCAACGACGGCGAGTTCGTGGCGCTGCTCGGGTCCTCGGGCTGCGGCAAGACCAGCACGCTGCGCATGGTGGCCGGGTTCGAGGCGGTGACGGAGGGCACGATCACCCTGGCCGGCCGCCGCATCGACGGGCTGCCCCCGTCGCGCCGCAACGTGGCCATGGCGTTCGAGGGCTACGCGCTGTATCCGCCGCTGACCATCGAGGACAACATCGGCTTCGGGCTGGGCCGCGGGTCCGGCGCCGATCCGAAGCAGCGGGTGCGGGAGGTGGCGGAACTGCTGGAGATCGGCCCGATCCTGAAGCGCAAGCCGGCGGGGCTGTCGGGCGGGCAGCAGCAGCGCGCGTCGCTGGCCCGCGCCTTGGCCCGCGCTGCCGACCTGCACCTGTTGGACGAGCCGATGGGGCAGTTGGAGCCGCAGTTGCGCGCGGTGCTGCGCGGCCGGGTCAAGGCGCTGACCAAGGCGCGCGGCCTCACCTCCGTCCTGGTGACGCATGACCAGACGGAGGCCAACGCCATGGCCGACCGCATCGCCGTGATGGAAGGCGGCGTGCTGCAGCAGTACGGCACCGCTGCCGAGCTGCGCGACCGCCCGGCCAACCTGTTCGTCGCGACCTTTCTGGGCGAGCCGCCGATGAACGCGATGCCGGGCATGGTCGAGGGCGACGGCGTGCGGCTGCAGGGCGAGGACAACCTACGGGCCGCGCTGCCCGGCCTGGCGTTGCCGGCGGCGGGCACGGAGGTCGTGCTGGGGGTGCGTCCTCACGCCGTCGTGCTCGGGCGCGGCAACTGGCAGGGCACGGTGATCTCCAACCATTGGCTCGGCGACGAGGCGCACGTGGCCCTTGACGTGGGCGGGCGCACCGTGGTTGCGGTGGCGCACCAGCGCGTGGCGGCGCGCACCGGCGGCGTGGTGCCGCTGGGCTTCGCCCCAGGGAACATCCACCTGTTCGACGCGCAAACCGGCCGCGCGCTGATGCACGGCGCCGACCCGGCGTAAAGGAGGGACCCCATGCCGCCCATTCCGCTCAACCGAGCCAACCTGGCCCGGCTCCAACCGCCGGTCAGGGTGCCCGGTTTCGACGTGGCCCGCGTGGCGCCCGGCATCGTCCACCTGGGCTTGGGCAACTTCCACCGGGCGCACATGGCGCGCTACGTCCACAACCTGATGGAGCAGCGCCCCGATGCCTTGCAATGGGGCATCGTGGGCGCCGGGCTGATGCCGGGCGACAAGCGGATGCAGGACAGCCTGGCGCCGCAGGACAACCTGTATACCCTGGTGGAGCGGAGCTTCACGGAGGAGACCGTGACGGTGATCGGGTCGCTTGCCGCCGTGGTGTTCGCGGGTGAAGGCAGCGCGGCCCTGATGGATGCCATCGACCGGCCGGAGATCCGCATCGTCAGCCTGACGGTGACGGAGAACGGCTACTGCCTGAACCGCGCCACCAAGCGGCTCGACCCCGAGCACCCGCTGATCCGCGCGGACCTCCAGCACCCCGAGCGGCCATCCAGCGCCGTCGGCATCGTGGTGGAAGCCTATCGCCGGCGCCGGGACGGCGGCGCGCAGCCCTTCACCGCAATGACCTGCGACAACATCCAGCACAACGGCGACGTGCTGCGGGCCGCGGTGCTGGCGCTGGCCGAACTGCGAGACCCGGCGCTCGCCGCGTGGATCGGCGAGCACGGCAGCTTCCCGAACACCATGGTGGACCGCATCACCCCCGTGACCGCGGCGTCGGACACCGCGGCGCTGGCCGAGCGGCACGGGGTCGCGGACGCTTGGCCGGTGTTCGCCGAAACCTTCACGCAATGGGTGATCGAGGACCGCTTTCCCGCCGGCCGCCCGCCCTGGGAAGAGGTGGGCGCACAGTTCGTGGAGGACGTGGCGCCCTACGAGTTCATGAAGCTGCGGCTCCTGAACGCAAGCCACCTCGCGGTGTCCGGCACCGGCCGGCTCGCCGGCTACGTCACCATCGACGAGTCGATGGCCGACCCGCTGATAACCGGCTTCATGCGGGCGCTGATGGACCGGGAAACCGGGCCGACGCTGCGGCCGGTGCCGGGCATCGACCTCGACCGCTACAAGGCGACGCTGATCGAGCGGTTCGCCAACCCGGCGATCAAGGACACGGTGGAGCGGGTGAACACCGACGCGCCGCTCAACATCCTGGTGGACCCGATCCGCGACCGGCTGCGCACGGGGGAGGGGGTCGAGCTGCTGGCGCTGGCGCTGGCCGCCTGGCTGCGCCGGGTGCGCGGTGAGGACGAGCAGGGCCAGCCCATCGAGGTCCGCCACCCGCTCGCGGCGCTGCTGCAGGAGAAGGCGGCGGAAGGCGGGCCGGACCCGCGGCCCTTGCTCGGCATCACCCAGCTGTTCGGGGACACCGGCACCGACCCGCGGCTGGTCGAGCCGGTCGGGCGCTGGCTCGCCTCCCTGTATGAGCGGGGCAGCCGGGAAACGCTGGCAGAGGCGTCGCGCCGTCTCAATTTTTAGTGCGCCGCCTCGTTTCGCCTCAAGTGTGTTGACGCCGCCGCGGGAAAATGGAACGGTCTGGCCAAGGCTGCCCATAATACCGGCACCATGCAACTCGATACTGGGAGGCGTACCATCGCTCATCGCATCAAGGGCGGCCTGCGGGCCGTCATGGCCACTGGCGCATTGCTGTCCGCGGGCCTCGCTGCCGGCACGGCGCACGCGGATTCTACGATCACCATCGCGACCGTGAACAACGGCGACATGGTGGTGATGCAGAAGCTGTCGTCGCAGTTCGAGCAGCAGCACCCCGACATCCACCTGCGCTGGGTGGTGCTGGAGGAGAACGTGCTGCGCCAGCGCGTGACCACGGACATCGCCACCAAGGCCGGGCAGTTCGACGTGCTGACCGTCGGCAACTACGAGGTGCCGATCTGGGCCAAGCAGGGCTGGCTGGAGCCGATGGACAA
>CALMAB010000077.1 GCA_937858325.1 uncultured Acetobacteraceae bacterium | reverse complement strand
CCCAACCGAGATGTTTCAGCGCCCGGCAGATCACCGCCGGGCTGCGCCGCTCGCCGGTTCGCGCCGCCAACAGGCCGGCATACTCGACCAGCGTCGCGTCGTTGCGCTCCGCCACAAGTGCGTCCAGCACCGCCAGCCTGCAGCCAAGCGGAGCCGGGCCACGCCCCAGCGGCCGAGGTGCGCGCCGTCCCTCGTCGCGCGCCTGCTTGCGCCACAGGTGAAGCGTCGAAACGCCAATGCGAAAGCGGCGCGCAACCTGGGCGCAGCCGTCCGTGCCATCCTCATAGGCCAACAAGGCGCGCTCACGCAGATCAACCGAGTAGGGACGTGGCATGGCTGCCTCCACAAAGCCCACCCTAACACTCGTCAGCCCGCAGCGATCCCTCTAAATCTTCAAGAAATCCGCTCTAGGCGGAGCGAGTCTACACGGTGGGGAAGGCCGGATCGGCGGTACGCTGCTCGGCGTATTGATCATCGGGGTCCTCAACAATGGCATGACCCTGCTCGGCGTAAACAGCTATTTGCAAATGGTTGCTCAGGGCGTGCTACTTCTTGTTGCGGTCGCGCTCGACCAGCTCCGGCGTCATAACCCGGCCTGAGGCTTTGTTGCACACGTCACAAGACGGCTGTGGCGCCCGCCTGGCCAATGAATGGTGACCACGGCCTCGTTGACAGCATCGTCGCTTGTCCGCTCGTCGCCGACGGCTAGGGCCTGTCGGTTTTTTGAGTTCTGTGCCGTCACTTGATCCAGTCCATGGTTGCGGCCATGCAGAGCACGCCCATAAAAGAGCAGGCGGTCCTCTCGTCGCGGGTCGCGACGGCGCGCCCCTCCTTGAGCCGCGCCCATAGGCGCTCGACGCCAGCCGCAAACGCTTCGCGCCTCGGCGAGGTTGCGGTTCTGGTAGCTCCAAGACGCGACGCACAGGCCACGGCGGCCTCGTGGCGCTTGGCCGGGATCGCCGGGCGCGCGCCAAGGCTCCAGATGAGTTCGCGGAAGGCATGGCTGGCGTAGTCCTGCACGGCATCACCGGTGGCTACGGTGCGGTCGGCGCCATGTTCATGGTAATCGGCCTCTGCGCCTTGGTGGGCTTGCCGGCGGGACGAGCGCGCTACGTCACCGAATGATCACTCGTCAGGCGCCCGGCACGGACCTCCCTGCCCGCGGCCCCGTGGAGAGCCGTCACCCCGCCCATCGGTCCGGAAGTTCCTCCATGAGCAGGCGCTCCCCGGGGGACAGCGACCTGGCCTCGCCCAGGTGGGCACGGAGCCCGACCGCCAACGCGACGGCACCCTCCCCACCGGTCGGCCGTGAGCGCGGCCATGGGGAACAGCTCAGGGTCGCGCACGGCAAGCGGCATGGTTGAGCAGCGTCATGACCGTGCCGTTCGCCGCCGCGAGGATCAGCAGCACGGCGCGCTCCTCCCGCACTTGCAGCCGCCCAGCACGCGCGACGCGGCGGACGCGCTCGCGCAGAATCGCCATGCCGGCAAGCGCCGCCGGGGAAGCCAGGCCGGTGCGGCCCGTCTCGTGGATGATGGCGAACACCGCCAGGTGGGCGAGGGCGAAAGCGACGTGCTCCTCCCAGGCTTGGGCGAGGTCCCGCACCGGGTCCGGGTCAGGCGGCGTCGCCTGTTTGGCGGCCATGTAGGCTGAAAGCCCGTGTCCGGTCACAGTGTCCAGCAGGCCCCGCATGTCGCCGAACAGGCGCTAGAGCATCGGCGCCTGCGCGCCGGCCGCGGTCGCCACTGCCCGCCTGGTGAGCGCCGCGACGCCGCCTCCGTCGGCACGGAGGGAAAGTAGCTGCTGTATCAGTTCTCTGCTGCCGAATCTGTGCACCATCTGTGCACCAACGCCATGCCGACGATCACGACGCCCTCCCTTCGTACGGCTGGAAGCCGACCTCGCCGATCGTATCCACGTTGCTGAAAACGTGGATGCAGACGCAGTCATCCTTACTGATGTTCTTCACCTCGTGCCACGTGTTCTTCGAAATGACGATGATCTGTCCGACTCCTGGTTCAGTCGGTTCCACTCCCACGCTCTCGACGAGCAAGCCTCTGGAAAGCGGCACCATGAACTGATCGGCATGGGGGTGCCGATGCATCTTGTGAACGAATCCCGGGGAAGGGTGATGTGATGGATGATGATCCCCGACGTGTCCGTGAGCGTGTGCGCCACCAAGTGACGATTGATTTGATGCCCGACGATATCGAAGCGCTCGCCAGGCACCTCATAGAAGGCAAGGCGCTTCATGATGCCTCCGAAGCTGGTTTGATCAACGCCCTCCCAACCGCACCTCAGACTACGAGTGATGCGCCGGGCGCAAGTACGGCTGGGACATGCGGGAGCAGGTGACGGTGGCCGACTTGGCGCAGCACCATCAGGTGCACCCGGACCTGGTCTATGCCTGGAAGAAGCAGCTGCAGGGACACGCTGCCTGGGCGTTTGACGTCAAGCTCGGTTAGGAGACCGAGGCGCTCATGTCGAGGTGCAGCCGCTTGGCGGCGGCTTCACGCAGGCCGTTGAGCACGGTCACGCCGAATGGGACGACGCGCTGCCTCCAAGCCACAGCCGGGACGGTCCTCACTCGGGCACGCCTGTCGATTGCCATGCCAGGTGCCGCCAGTCTGGTCCGACGCGCACCCACACGCTCAGGAATCGGCTGTCAAGGGTCCGTGGCCCGGTGTCGAACAGCACGTCGAGCCTGATGCGCCCGGTGACAAGCGCCGCGCCACCGACCAGCGTCACCTTCGCTTCCTGCCGCTCGATCCGCCGATAGCTGAACTTGCCGGCCCGCATGGCAGCCATGTAGCTCGCTTTATCGTCCATCGCACCGGAGGAGTGCGTATACGCCAAGTCATCGGCCGACATCCGCTCCAGCGCCGCGAGATCGCCGTCAATCATCGCGGCGTATCGGGCATCCTCCATTGCGAGGACCTGTTCGGCCATCACGTCCATCCGCCCCCCTGTCCCGTGTCAGATCGGCGAAAGCCCGGACTGCCGTTCGAGCGACTTGATCGTCACGAAGAAGTCCTCGTCCGCAAAGTCCTCGACCGTGAGTGCCTGCATAACCTGCCGCGTCACCGCCGTCATCGTCAGTGGGACGCCGCGGTCCCGTGCCGCGTCCAACATGAGGTCGATGTCCTTCAGCATCATCCAGGGCGGAAAGGTTGGGCTGAAGTCGCGCCGGCGCAGGGCGTCGAGCTTGTTGGCAAGCCAGGGGGAGGACAGCGGGCTGTCGGCGAGGGCATCGAGCATCGTCGGCCAGTCGAGCCCGCCGGCGCGCCCCAGCACCAGAGCCTCGGCCATCACCGGCGCGGCGTTGGCCACCAGCAGGTTGACGACCAGCTTCATGTAGCGTGCCTGCTCGCCGCCTCCGACGTAGCGCTGTGCGGAGGTGAACGCCTCGACGACCGGCTTCGCGTCCAACCACGTGTCCTCGGGTCCGGACACGAACGCCGTCAACCGCCCTTCCCGTGCAAAGGTCGGGTTGCCCGAAACCGGCATGCGCAGGTATGCGACACCCGACGCGGACGCGCGGTCGGCCACCCGGGCGGACACCGCCGGGGACACGGTACTGGTGTCGATGAACACCAGTCCGGCGCGCGGCCGGGCGAGGAGCCCGCCCTCGCCCAGCACCACCTCGGCCAGGGCGGCGTCGTTCGGAAGCGAGGTGAAGACATAGGCGGCCTGCGCTGCGCAGTCGGCGGGCGTCGCGGCGACCTGCGCGCCGGCCTCGACAAGCGG
>CALMAB010000076.1 GCA_937858325.1 uncultured Acetobacteraceae bacterium | reverse complement strand
AGGTTGTTCATGGGCTGCGAATGGAACAGCACGCCGATGAACGGCGCCAGCGCGTCGCTGTAGCGCGTCATTCCGAGGGTGGCGGCGAACTTGTAGGACCGGGGCCGGGCGAAGCCGGCGAAGCCCGGGTCGAGCAGCGCGCCCAGCAGCTCCCGCACCCGGTCGGCGCGGAAGTTGAAGCACAGCAGGGCGTCGCCGTCCCGCATCCCGTCATAGCCGCCGATGGCGGCGGGCACCACGAACTCGTCCGTCACCGCCCGGCCGTAGGCGTCGTCCATGGCGCTGGCGGCGTCGGCGAAGCTCGCGCCGCGCCCTTCCGCCATGGCCAGATAAGCCTTCTCCACCCGGTCCCAGCGGTGGTCGCGGTCCATGGCGTAGTAGCGTCCGCTCACGGTGACGATGCGGGCGCCGTCCGGCAGGGCGGCTTGCAGGCGGGCGATGCACTCCGCCCCCGAGCGGGGCGCGGTGTCCCGCCCGTCGGTGATGGCGTGGATGCGAACCGGCACCCGGGCCGCGGTCAGGATGCGCGCCAGGGCCACCGCGTGGTCCTGGTGCGCGTGTACCCCGCCGGGCGACACCAGGCCCACCAGGTGGCACACGCCGCCCGATTGCCGCACGGCCTCGATCAAGGCCAGCAGCTCCGGCCTTTGCGCCAAACGGTTCTCCGCGATGGCCACGCCGATGCGCGGCAGCTCCTGCATCACCACGCGCCCGGCGCCGATGTTCAGGTGGCCGACCTCCGAGTTGCCCATCTGCCCCGGTGGCAGCCCGACATCCAGGCCGGAGGTGCTGAGAAAAGCGTGCGGCCCCTGGTGCAGCCGGTCGAAGGTCGGGGTGTCCGCCTGCTCCACGGCGTTGTCGGCCGCCTCCGCCCGCCAGCCCCAGCCGTCCAGGATCACCAGCATCACGGGTCGGGGGTGGTCGGACATGGCACGCTCCTGCTGCGGACACTCCGGTATGGCGAAACTGCTGCGCTGCGGCAAGTCAAGGTCGAGCGGCGCGGTGGTAGGGGTGGCCGGACAGGATGGATTGGGCGCGGAACAGCTGCTCCGCCAGCAGGACGCGGACCAGCAGATGCGGCCAGGTCATCGGCCCCAGCGACAGCACGTGGTCGGCGCGGGCGAGCACGGCGGCGTCCAGCCCCTCCGCGCCGCCGACGAGAAAGCACAGCGGGCGGGGCTGACCGAGCCAACGCTCCAGCAGCCGGGCCAG
>CALMAB010000075.1 GCA_937858325.1 uncultured Acetobacteraceae bacterium | reverse complement strand
GGACCAGGCCGACCGCCAGCGCCGCGGCGGCGGACGGCCCCCAGCATGAGCACGCGCAGGACGACCTGCCGCCGGCGCGGCACGACGGCACCGACGTGGGCTTCCGCGCCCTGCTGGTGGCCGGGGTGCTGATGCTGCTGGCACTGGTCGGCGTGCTGGGCTTCGCGTCGTGGCTCTACCCCGGCGCGCAGACCGACAAGATCCTGAACGCGGCCACCAACGAGACCTTTCCCGCGCCGCGCTTGCAGCCGGACACGGCGGCGGACATGGCGCAGTTCCGGGCCGAGCAGCTGCAGCAGCTGAACGGCGCGTATTGGCTCGACCGGGAGCGCAGTCGCGTCCACATGCCCATCGCCGACGCGATGCGGGACGTGGCGGCGCGCGGCATCCCGGACTGGCCGACGGCGCCGGGCTGGGTGCGGCGGTGAGGGCGTTTCTCATGGTGCTGCTGCTCGCGGCGCCCGTGGCCGTGGTGCCGGCGTGGGCGGGGGCGCGGCTGGACGACCTCGAATGGGTGCAGCGCCAGGGCGCGTTGCTGCCGATGGACGCGCCGCTGCGCGAGGCCGATGGACAGGGCACGACGCTGCGCGGGGTCGCCGGCGGGCTGCCCTTGGTGCTGGCGCCGGGCTACTTCCGGTGCCCGAACCTGTGCGGCACCGTGCGGGACGACTTGTCCATCGCCTTGGCGCAGAGCGGATTGCAGGCTGGGCGGGACTACGCCCTGGCGTTCCTGTCGGTGGACCCGGCGGACGGCCCGGAGGAGGCCGCGGCAGCGTACGTGCCGGACGGCCACCGCCTGACCGGACCGGCCGCCAGCACCGCGGCGATTGCCGACGCGGCCGGCTTCCCGTTCCGCTTCGACCCGGCGCTGCGGCAGATCCTGCACCCGTCCGGCGTCGCGGTGGCGTCGCCCGCCGGGCAGGTGTCCGGCTATGTGCTGGGCGTCGGCTACGATCCCGGGGCGCTGCGGGACGCGGTGCGCCTGGCCGGGGCGGGCGGGCAGGCGGCGGCCAACCCGGTGCTGCTGCTGTGCTTCCACTTCGACGCTGCCACCGGGCGCTACACCCTCGCGGTGGAGAAGCTGCTCCGCATTGCCGCCGCGCTGACGGCGCTGTCCATCGGCGGCACGCTCTGGCTGGCGCACCGCGGGCGGAAGCCGTCGTGAACGCCCTGACGCTCCCCGCCGCGTCCGCCAACGCGCCGGAGGTGGACCTGCTGCTCTTTGCCCTGCTCGGCGGCACGATCCTGGTGCTGGCGTTGGTGTTCGGCCTGATGCTGCGTTACGTTTCGCATTACCGCTACACCAACACGAAGGACCGCGGCCGGCCGGAGGAAAAGACCTGGCGGTTCGAGATCGCCTGGACCGGCGCGACGCTCGTGCTGTTCTTCGGCCTGTTCGTGTGGGGCGCCGACCTGTACGTCCGCGACTACCAGCCGCCGCCGAATGCGCTGCGCATCTCGGTGATCGGCAAGCAATGGATGTGGAAGGCCGAGCATCCCGGCGGGCAGCGGGAGATCAACGCCCTGCACGTGCCCGTAGGCCGGGCGGTCGAGCTGCTGATGACCAGCGAGGACGTGATCCACGACTTCGCCATCCCCGCCTTCCGCATCAAGCACGACGTGCTGCCGGGCCGCTATGAGAGCTTGTGGTTCACCGCGACGGAGACGGGCGCCTTCCACCTGTTCTGCACCCAGTTCTGCGGCATGGACCATTCGTCCATGGGCGGCGAGGTCGTCGTGCTGTCGCAGCCGGATTACGCGCGCTGGCTGGCCGACAATGCCGCGTCCGTGGGCCTGGTGGCGCAGGGGCGGGCGCTGTTCACCCGCTACGGCTGCAGCGGCTGCCACCAGGCGGAGGGGCGCGGCCAGGCCGACGCGGTGGACCGCACCAAGGGCTACAGCAGCGTCCGCGCCCCGCCGCTCGACGGCGTGTACGGCCACCCGGTGCCGCTGAGCGACGGCCGGGTCGTGGTGGCGGACGACAAGTACATCCGCGACAGCATCCTGATGCCGGCGCAGGACATCGTGGCCAGCTACGACAACCGGATGCCCAGCTTTTCCGGCGTCGTGTCGGAGTCGGACCTGTTCCGGCTGGTCGCCTACATCAAGTCGCTGAGCGGGAGCGAGGGGTCATGAGCGACGTCGAGGCCTTGCCCCGCAGCTACGTGACGGAGGACGGCACGCTCTCCTCCTGGCTGCTGACCACCGACCACAAGCGGATCGCGCTGCTTTACTTCGCGTCGATCACCGCGTTCTTCTTTCTGGGCGGGGGGGCGGCGGCGCTGATGCGGCTGCACCTGATCTCGCCGGGCGGCGCCATCGTCAGCCACGCCACCTACAACCGCCTGTTCACCATGCACGGCGTCGTCATGGTGTGGTTCTTCCTGGTGCCCGCCGTGCCGGTGACGCTCGGCAACTTCTTTGTCCCTTTGGTGCTGGGGGCGCGCGACCTGGCGTTTCCCAAGCTCAACCTGTTGAGCTGGTACCTGTTCATGGCCGGCGGGCTGATCGTCCTGTGGTCGCTGTTCTGGGGCGGGCTGGACACCGGCTGGACCTTCTACACGCCGCTCAGCAGCAACTACACGGGCGGCTACGTCGTGCTGGCGGTGGTGGGCATCTTCCTGTCGGGGTTCAGCTCCATCGCCACGGGCGTGAACTTCATCGTCACCATCCACCGGCTGCGGGCGCCGGGCTTGACCTGGTATCGGCTGCCGGTGTTCATCTGGTCGCTTTACTCCACCAGCATCATCTACGTCCTGGGCACGCCGGTGCTGGCCATCACCTTGATGCTGCTGGCGTTCGAGCGGCTGTTCGGCGTGGGCGTGTTCGACAGCACGCTGGGCGGCGACCCGCTGCTGTTCCAGCACATGTTCTGGTTCTACAGCCACCCGGCGGTTTATATCATGATCCTGCCGGGCTTCGGCGTGATCAGTGAGATCATCCCGGCGTTCAGCCGCAAGAAGCTGTTCGGCTACAGGTTCGTGGTCTGGTCTTCCGTGGCCATCGCGGTCATCAGCTTCTTCGTGTGGGGGCACCACATGTTCGTGGCCGGGCAGTCGCTTTACTCGGCCATCGTGTTCTCGCTTCTCAGCTACCTCGTCGCCGTGCCGTCGGCGATCAAGGTGTTCAACTGGCTGGGCACGCTGCACAAGGGCTGGATACGGTTCGACGCGCCCATGCTGTATGCGCTGGGGTTCATCGGGCTGTTCACCATTGGCGGCCTGACCGGGCTGTTCGTGGCGGCGCTGGCGGCGGACGTCCACCTGACGCAGACCTACTTCGTGGTGGCGCATTTCCACTACATCATGGTGGGCGGCATGGTGACGGCGTTCTTCGCCGGGCTGCACTACTGGTGGCCGAAGATCACCGGGCGGATGTATCCGGAGATGTGGGGCCGGATGGGGGCGGCGGTCATCTTCCTCGGCTTCAACCTGACGTTCTTTCCGCAGTTCCTGCTGGGCTATCTCGGCATGACCCGGCGCTACGCTTCCTACGCGCCGGAGTTCCAGGTGCTGAACGTCCTGTCCTCCGCAGGCTCCGTGATCCTGGCGGCGGGGTACCTGATGCCGCTGGGCTATCTCACCTGGTCGCTGTTCCGGGGGGAGCGCGCGCCGGACAACCCGTGGGGCGCCACCGGGCTTGAGTGGAAGACCCGCTCGCCGCCGCCCAAGGAGAACTTCGTCACCATCCCCATCGTGACCGACGCCCCGTACAACTATCCGCGCCCGGCGGCGCAGCATGGCTGACCTCGCGGCGCCCGCGGCCCAGGCCGAGTTCCAGTACTCCTCGGCGGAGCACCAGGCCGACACCGCCATTGCCGGGATGTGGTTGTTCCTGGCCAGCGAGATGCTGTTCTTCGGCGGCCTGGTGCTGGTGTGGCTGCTGCTGCACCGGTTCCACCCGGCCGGCTTCGCCACCGCGGCGGCGCACGCCAACCTGCTGATCGGCAGCATCAACACGGCGCTGCTGCTGACGGCGAGCTTCGCCTATGCTCTGGGCGTGCTGGGCGCGCGCCAGGGCCGGGTGGAGCGGATCGTGCCGGCCTGCTTGCTGACCGCCGCGCTGGGGGTGCTGTTCCTGGGCCTGAAGGGCCTGGAATGGAAGCTCGACCTTGACGAGGGCCTGTTCCCCGGCGCCGGCTTCGGCCTGCGCGGGCCGGACCAGGGCGGGGCGGAGCTGTTCTACAGCTTCTACTGGGTCGCCACCGTGCTGCACGGGTTCCACATGGTGATCGGCGTGGCGTTGGTTTCCTGGATCGCCTGGCGTGCCTGGCGCCGGGAGTTTTCCCGCTCCTACAACACCCCGGTCGAGGTGGTCGGGCTGTACTGGAGCTTCGTGGATTTGGCCTGGATCGCCATGTACACGCTGATCTACGTGGCAGGCCGGGCGTGAGCCGGCTGGCGCTGGCTTGGGTGCTGCTGTTGGCTCTGTTGGGCGCGCAGGTCGCGGCGGCGCTGGCCCAAGCGGGGTGGGTGGCCGGCCTGCTGGCGCCGGTGATGATCGGGCTGGTCGCGTTCCTGTTCATGGACCTGGGCCGCGCCTCCGCGCTCAGCCGCATTTTCGCGCTGGCCGGGCTGTTCTGGCTGGTGGTGCTGGTGGGGCTGACCAGCGTGGACTTCCTGGCGCGGCATGACTACCCGACGCCGATGCTGACCCGGCCCTGACCGAACAGGGGGTGGCAACCCAAAGCCGCCAGCACGGCGCTTGGCCCCTGGATTGCCGCGTCGCTGCGCTCCTCGCAATGACGTAGAAACGGTAAAAGCAGACGGCCGTCCCTGTGACACGTCCCCGCCGCGCCAATATGTTCCGCGCTTGTGTCACTGCAGCGCCACAACACGCTGTCCAAACTCGAAACGACCCTGGAAAGCCGGCCTGCATGCAACTTTCGCTGCTTACATATGCTTACTGAACGAGATAAAACCACCATGAAAAGATAGGGCAAATCTCCATGAAAAAGCTTTTGATTGCCGCTGCGCTTCTGGGCAGCGCCTCCGCCATGGCGCAAGTGCCATTCACCACGACGCAGAACCCGCCTGCGGGGAACTCAAGCCAGTCCACGCCGCAGCCGACCAACAGCCTGCCCCAGGCAGCCGGCACGGAGCGGCCGACTTTGCAGCCGGGGTCCAACATCGGCACGACCGACACGGCCCCGAGGCGGCGGGTCGCCAGGAAGGTCCGGACGCCCCGGCGCCATCGGCCAAGGGCGACCCAGTAACCTTTTCCAACTGCTCCGCTAAGTTCAGCCGCCGCCCTGGCAACGCCGGGGCGGCGGCCTAACCCCGTTGCGCCCGCGGCGCCTTGCGGCTGGCATATGACCGGCCTGGACGCGGCCCCGACGTGCGCGCCTCCGCCCCGGCGGTCGCCGGCTCGATCCGCGCTTCTCCCTCGCCGGCCCCGCGCACCGCGGCGGCGAAGCGGTCGGCGCTTCCGGCCGCGATCTCGAATCGCGTGTCGGTATCGAAGATGCGGATCGCGCCGATGTCCGCCTTGGTCACGCCGCCCATCCGGCAGATGATCGGGATCAGCCACTTGGGGTCGGCGTTGTTGCGCCGCCCGATGCTCAGCCGGAACCACGCGCCGCCCGCGGCCGAACGCTGCGGCATGCGGGGTTCGCGCACGAAACGCTCACCGGGTTCGCGCGCGAACCGCTCACCGGGCCGCCGGGGGGCTGCGACGGGGGCGGGGTCGAAC
>CALMAB010000074.1 GCA_937858325.1 uncultured Acetobacteraceae bacterium | reverse complement strand
GTGCGGGGCAGTGGAAGGGGGACGCGGCGGTTCGGCAGCGTCTGGACTTCTTTGCCAGCCGGCGGAAGCGCATCTGATGGCGTCGCCAAGCGAGCGGATCGTGGCGGAGGCTGGGGCGCCGCTGACGATTGTGGACGCGCAGGGGCGCAAGCTGGAGTTCCGGCGGCCCTCCGCGTTGGACCGGCTGCGGCTGTTCAAGGCGCTGGGGCCGGGCTTGTCGGACAACACGCGGTATGTGGGCTATGCCATGCTGGCGTATTGTGTGTCCGCCATTGACGACGTGCCGATCCCCGCGCCGGCGTCGGAGGCGCAGGTGGAGATGCTGGTGAACCGGCTAGGCGACGCCGGGCTGGAAGCGGTGGGGGAGGGCATGGCCGCCGCCGTTCCGGGAAACGGGTAGGCGCGGCCGGGCCGGCGGGGGCTGGCCTGGCCGCGCTGCGGGCGCTGACCACGAGCGCCGACTTGGTGGACAGCCTGTATCTGGTCCGGAACGGCATTCCGTTTGATGTGGCGTTCTCCTTGGATCAGGACGAGCGCACGGCCTGGATCGTGGCGTTGGGCACGCTGGATGGGCGCGTGTGGGATTGGGGAGCGATGCGGTGGACGGACTGAGGGATGACTCGATGCCGCATGGCGTGGACACCATCCGGCTGCGCATCACTTTCCCGGCCGCGCCGGTGTCGCAGGGCTACAACGGGCGGATGTGGCGGATGCGGCCGTTGCGGGGGTGGACGGGCGGGCAGGCGGCGGGCGCGGCGCGGCCAGAAGGCGAGGCGGCTGCGCCTTTTGGTTCGGATACGGCCGGGGCGCAACGCGATCAGGCTTTTGCTGATGGCTTGGCCCGCTACGCCCGGTTTTCTCCTGATGCGCAACACTCTCAGGACGAAGCAACCCGGGCGTCCTTCGTCCAGCAAGCCGGGTTGAGTGGCCGAAGCGACGCCGGGCTGTTCCGGGAAGGCTACCAGACCGCTGCGGACCAGGCGCTGGCCGCGCTGGCGGCGGTCAAGGCGCTGCCTATAGGCCAGCGGTTCGCGGCTGATGCGCCCAAAGCGAACAACCATGTCCTTGATATTCAGTTTACGACAAATTATAAATACGCTTGCAAGTTTTTAGGTGTTGATAGTGCTACTGCGAGAGAAGCAATTCACGCTGCCAAAAGGAGATTGAAGTTGGGAGCAAGAGATGAGTGTACATTTGACCTGAAGACCGGTGATATACTTTGGCAAGGTGATGTGATCGGTAATCTTTTTGTTGATTAGCTCATGGTAAACCAACAGAAATTATCCAGCAATGAGTATGACTTGAGCTTGCGCTTGTGGAGTGAAGTCAGGCCGTTGAAGCCCATTGTGTCGGAATCAGGTTTGGCCGTTGATGATCTCGCCGTTATGGGAGAGAAAGCTGAGGGCTGGAAAGGCAGGAAGCGCATCGTGCGTTGCCACTACGCTTGCCTTGCGTCGAGCCAAGTGCGGACCGAGCGGGACGCGACCGCCTGGCTTGCGGCAACTCTCGACCAACTGGACCGGACCGCCACGCGGTTTGGCCCGGACATCGAGGCGCTGTTCTGGATCGCGCAGCTCAGGGGCGAGAACGTGCCCTCCATGATTCCCGACCCAGCGCTGGTTGCCCGCGCCGTGCAAGCCGGGACGCGGGTATTTATTGAGAACTATACCCTGTTCGCAAGCGACGATCCCGACGCCGAAAGCCCGGTCAAAACGTGGTATCCGCCTGACTGAACGTTTCGGTTCGGCCGGGCTTTCGGGAGAGCAGGTGTGCAAGGGCGGGGTCTGATCATCGAAGTTGACCGAGTGTCTTCGGTCAAGGAGGCGGTGACGTTCCGGGACGCGGGCGCGACCCTGATCGGCGTCGCGCTCGATCCCGATCCGCGCTTCGAGGATGACCGGTTCGTGTCGCCGGCCGCCGCCAAAGCCATTGAGCAGGCGATCCTACCTGCACAGCTTGTCGGCATCGTTCCAACGTATTTCGATGATACAACCGAGCAGAACCGTGCCAGGATTGAGCGTGTCCTTGCATTAGAGCCTAGCTTCTTGCACTTCTACCGTGGCGGCCTGAACGATGAACTCATCCCCATGGTCCGCGCGGCTGGCGCTCCGATCATACGGGACGGCGCCGTTCTCGAATCACAACAAGGCGTGTTCATCAACAAGAACGACCCTGCATCATGGGTGCGGAGATGGGTGGAGGACCCCGGTGAGGAAGAGGCGGGACTTTACCATCTCGACGTCCTGACCGACTTGGCGGAGGACCCGTGGATGGTCCTGAACGGCGTCGCGCTGGACTGGCCCGACGAACTTACGCAGGTTGCCGATATCGCGGCGTGCTGCCGGGACCTGCCGTTGCTGCTCAGCCTGATGGAGGTCGGCCCGGACACGATCGGCGCCTATACGGGCGCTTTCCCCGACGCCCGCGGCTTTTTCGCCCGGCTTGGCCCGGGCGAGTTGTGCCCCGCTCCCAACTCAAGGCCCGAACCACTGCTGGCCACCTTGCGGGCGCTGCGTGGGTAACGGTTTTGACGTGACAAGGCGGGGTCCGTAGAGGTCCGACATGTCGTGGAGTGTTGACCTGTTGATAATCATTGACAAACCGTTTCAGGTCGTTGCTGAAGATATCGGTCAGTTTCTGAGTCTTTCTGTTGAAAAAATGGAAGATGGTGAGGAGATATATTCTCTATGGCAGTTAGAGGCCAACTTGATTGTAAGTCGCAACGATTTTGTCGATGATCGTGATTTGAACCTGGAGTATTACGACATACTTGTTACAATCTGGTCAACAAAGCTTCCAGACTGGGAAGCCAGCGAGGAAGAATGCAGGAAGATTGGGGTCAAGCTGTTTGAGATGTTCAGGGAAACCTACGGCACTGGCTTGCTGCTGGCAGAGCAGGCGCAAACGCGGCTTCTGACCTTTGACCCTGCCCTCCAATAGCAGCCAATGAACGTTCTCGATTGGCTCCCGTGTGCCTTCGTATCCGAGAGGGTCCACGTTCCGCCCGCTTTCGCGCAGTGGCTTGCGACGGGTGAGCAGTATTTCGGAGGCTGGTTCTTATTGGACGAGCGCGGCGCCATCGCGAACAGGAACAATCTGGGACAGCTTTACCCAGGGCGGGAGATCCTGCCGTTCGCGCGTCGTTGCGACAGCGACGACGTGGCGTGCCTGGTGTTGAACGACCCCAAGTACCCGCACGGGACCATTCTGCTCATCCACGACGGCGCGATGCGAGGCGTTGAAGTCGAGATGGTAATCAACTCGTTCGCTTAGTGGTTCGAGCAGGCACAGGAAGAGCTATAG
>CALMAB010000073.1 GCA_937858325.1 uncultured Acetobacteraceae bacterium | reverse complement strand
GCCGCGCTTCCTGCACGTGCACCGCAACGTGCCCGGCGTGCTCGGCCAGATCAACGCCGTGTTCAGCCGGATCGGCCTGAACGTGCTGGCGCAGGTGCTGCAAACCGACGGGGATCTCGGCTACGTCATGGTCGATGTGGAGCGCCGGCCAACCGGGCGCTCGGCGACGCTGGCGGCGCTATGCGACATCGAGGGCACCATCCGGGCGCGGGCGCTCGACTAGCCTTCCCCCCGCCGACCGTCGGGGATTGGTCGCCGGGGGGCAGCCGCACTATATATGCGCGACCTTTCGCAGGAGCTTACCTTGGCAGCACTCAACCGCTTCGCGCCGCACGCCGACGACGAGGACCCCGATGCCCCCGACGTGCCGGAGCCGATTGGCCCCGAGCCGAAGGAGCCGGACGACAACAAGACGCTGTCCTCGCCGATCAACGAGCTTGAAACGCGGCTGTTCAACACCCGCAAGGTGCTGGTGTTCGGCGCGATCAACGACAAGGTCGCCCGCGACGTAACGGGCCGCCTGCTGGCGCTTGCGAGCGACTCCGACAAGCCGATTGACGTGTACGTGAACTCGCCCGGCGGCCACGTGGAAAGCGGCGACACCATCCACGATATGATCCGCTTCGTGGACGCCGTTGCCCCCGTGCGGGTGATCGGCACCGGCTGGGTCGCCAGCGCCGGGGCGCTGATCTTCCTGGCCGGCGTCAAGGAGCGGCGGCTGTGCCTGCCCAACACGCGCTTCCTTTTGCACCAGCCGATGGGCGGCGTGCGCGGCCCGGCCACCGACATCGACATCGAGGCGCGCGAGATCATTAAGATGCGCGAGCGCATCAACGGCATCATCGTCAAGGAAACCGGGCAAACGATGGAGCGCGTGACGCGCGACACCGACCGCAACTATTGGATGAGCGCAGAGGAAGCCATCGCTTACGGCATGGTGAGCCGGATCATCACCAGCATGAAGGACCGCTGACATTTTAGGGGGCCGGGCCTGCGCGTCCGGCCCCTGCCGCCGCATCAAGTCGAGTAAAGGCGGCGGCGAGCCGGTCCCACCCGCCGCCGGGGATGCCAAAGCGGAGCCAGCTTGGCTCCGCGTCGAACCGCCGCACCAGGATGCCGGACTGCCCGAGGTGGTCAAAGATCGCCCCAGCCCGGGTGTGCTGCGCCAAGCGGAACAGCAACGTGCCACCCAAAACCCGGAAACCGGCCTGCGTCAGCAGGTTATCCAGCCGGATCGCATCGGCTTGCAGCCGGGTGCGCGTGGCACGGAGCCACGCGGTGTCCGACAGCGCCGCCGCGCCAAACGCCACGGCGGCGCCGCTGACTGCCCAAGGCCCTAGGGCATCACGAATAGCACGCGCCATGGGAAGGGGAGCCACGGCGAAGCCCAGGCGCAGTCCGGCCAGCCCGTATGTCTTGCCGAACGACCGCAGCACGACCGCGTTGGGCGGCAGCACGGGCGCGAGGCTCAGGCCCGGCTCCTCCAGGTCGGCAAACGCCTCGTCCACCACCAGCACGCCGACGCGGGCGGCCAAGGCCAGAAGGTCCGCAACGCGGGTCCGGCGGCCGTCGGGGTTGTTGGGATTGCACAGCACCGCGGCGGGTTCCGAGCCGACCGATGCGACGCCGGGCACGACTGAAACCGTGCTGCCAGCCGCGGTCCACGCCGCCGCGTGCTCGGCATAGGTAGGACCGACGACGGCGACGCGGCTGGCCCGGAGCAGGTGGGGCAGCAGGCTGATCAGGATCTGCGTGCCCGGCGCCCCCACGACGGTGCGGGGATCGGCCACGCCGTAGGCCCGGGCCGCTGCGGCCTCAAGCCGCAGCACCTCCTCGGGTTCCGGCAGACGGTGGTAAACCTCTGGCGGCAAGGCAGGCAGAGGGTAGGGCAGGGGGTTGATCCCGGTTGACAGGTCGATCCACGGCTCCGGCGCCATGGGGAACATGGCCCGCGCGGCGATCAGGCCGCCGCCGTGGGCCATCGCCAAGTCAGAGTCCGCCATGGTAGCCCCCGCCCGATGCTTCTCGCCTCCAACCTGGGCCTGATTGCCTGCGCCCTGGCATTGGAGGCTGCGGCGGGATACCCCGGCGGCGCCTTGCGCGCCATCGGGCATCCCGTGATGTGGGCGGGCGCGCTGATCGGCTGGATGGACCGCGCTTGGAACCGCGAGGGCGCAAGCCCGCGAATGCGCCGCTTCTGGGGTATCCTTGCCGTGGCGGCGCTGCTCGCCGCAAGTGCCGGCCCGGCGGCGGCGTTGCAAGCCGCATCCCGTGCTTTACCCACGGCGTTGTCGCTGCTGATGCTGGCCGCCGTCGCCAGCACACTGCTCGCGCAGCGCAGCCTATGGAGCTTCGTCGCCGCGGTCGGCCATGACCTGCGCCGGGGCGGCCTGCCCGCCGGGCGCGCCGCCGTCGCCCACATCGTCGGGCGCAACCCGGACACCTTGGACGAGCCGGCCGTGCTCCGCGCCGCCATCGAGAGCCTGGCCGAGAATTTCTCAGACGCCGTGGTCGCCCCGGCGCTTTGGGGGGCGCTGCTCGGCCTGCCGGGGATCGCCGCCTACAAGGCCGTCAACACCGCGGACAGCATGATCGGCCACTTCACGCCTCGGCACCACGCGTTCGGCTGGGCGTCGGCCCGGCTCGACGATGTGGTGAACCTGCCGGCGTCACGCCTCGCGGCCAGTTGGCTCGTGCTGGCCGCGTGCCTGCACCCCGGCGCGTCCGCGTGGGGAGCCT
>CALMAB010000072.1:9492-18808 GCA_937858325.1 uncultured Acetobacteraceae bacterium | reverse complement strand
ACGCGCAGCCCGGCCAAGGCGGGCACGCCCAGGGCCACGCTCCTGCGCGGCGCGTCGGTGAAGCCGCTCGCCACCCGGTCAGGCCCTCGCCGCCGACAGCCGCTCGCCCAGCAGGCCGCGGGGGCGGAAGATCAGCACCATGACCAGCATGGTGTAGGCAATCGCGTCGCGGAGCTGATAGGGCGAGTCCACGCCCAATCCCTCCAGGAACGCCGCCGGCCCCAGGCTTTCCACCAGGCCCAGCGCGTAGCCGCCGAGCATGGCGCCGGGGATGTTGCCGATGCCGCCGAGCACCGCCGCGCCAAACCCCTTCACGCCCAGGAAGAAGCCCATGAAGAACGAGATCTGCTTGAACACCAGGCCGTACAGCAGCCCGGCGATCCCCGCGAGCGCGCCGCCGAGCGCAAAGGTGAACACCACCACCCCGTCCACGTTGATGCCCATCAGCGTCGCGGCGTCCCGGTCCTCCGCCACCGCGCGCATGGCGGTGCCGATGCGGGTCCGCATGACGATCAAGGTCAGCACCACCATGGTGAGCAGCGCAGCGGCGACGACCACGGCTTGCACTCGCGGCACGGAGAACCCGGCCACCGTCACGATCCCGTCCACCGCCGGCATGGACGGGAACGCCTTGTTCTGCGCCCCGAACATGCCGCGCGCCGAGTACTCCAGCACGAAGGACAGCCCCAGCGTGCTGATGAGCGGCGCCAGCGAGCGGCCCCGGCGGAACGGGCGGTAGGCGATGCGCTCCGCCAGCACGGCGACGCCGGCGGACACGGCGACGCACACGGCGGTTGCGATGACGAAGCTGAGCGCCGGGTCAGGGCCGAGGATGCCGGCGCGGTTGCAGGCGATCAGCGAGAAGCAGGCCGCGTAGGCGCCGAACATGAACACGTCGCCATGGGCGAAGTTCACCATGCGCAGGATGCCGTATACCATGGTGTAGCCGAGTGCGATCAAGGCATAGATCGCCCCGATGGTCAGCCCGAAGGTGAGAAAGGAGACCCACTCCGCCCGGCTGTAGCGCGGGTGCAGCAGCCCGGCCACGAACCCCGTCCCCACCACCGCCACCACCGCCACGCGCAGCGCGAGCAGGAACCAGTCAACCGGGGTCGCGCGCCGCAGCCAGTCCTGCACCATGCCGGGGGCGCCCTGCTACGGAAACACCTTCTTGGGATTGGCGCCCAGCTTGAAGGTGGTGGGGTCGCCGCTTGCGTACTCGAACACGGCGAAGTGGGAGGAGCCGCAGTCGCCGTTCTTGTCGCAGGACAGCTTGCCGGTGATGCCGTCCAGGTCCGCCGTCCGCATCAGCGCGTCGCGCAGCGCCTTGCGGCCGATATAGGTGTCGCCGCCGGCGTCGGTCTTGGCCACCTTCTCGATGGCCGTCATCATCGCCAGCGCCGCGTCGTAGCCGTTGCCGTGGAAGCCGCCGATGGGGTCCTCGCCGAACTTCTCCTTGTACTTCGCCAGGAAGTCACCGTAGCGCGCGCCCATCAGCTTCGGGTCGTTGTCCACGCCGGTCAGGCGGTAGCCGATGGCGGCATCTCCGGCCGCCTCCAGAAAGGCCGGGGCGAGCACGGCGTCGGTGCCGAGCACGGGGGTGCTGGCAAGCGTCGGCACCTCCTTGACCTGGCGCACCAGGTAGGCGGATGCCCCGGTGAAGATGGGCGCGAAGACCAGCTCGGGCTTGGTCGTGCCGATCCGGGTCAGCACGGGGCGCAGGTCGGTGTCGGACGGGGAGATCGCTTCCGCGGCGACGATCGTGCCGCCAGCGGCCTTGAACTGCTTGGCAAAGGCGTTGGCCAGTTCCTCGGCATACAGGCTGCCGTCGTGCATGGTCGCGACCTTGGCCGCGTGGACGCTTTGCGCGTACTTGACCGCGGCGGCGGCGCCGTTGATGTCGTTGTAAACGAAGCGCACGATGCCCTGCAGGCCCACCGGGCGGTCCGCCGCGGTCAGCGCGGGCGCGGTGGCGCTCGTCACCGCCTGCGGCATCCCGGCGTTCCACAGGATGGGCGCGCCGCCGCGGGATTCCGAGGAACAGGCGGTGCCGAGCACGCCTACGATCTGCTTGTTGGACGCGAGCCGGGTGGCGCCGGTCTGTCCGCCCTCCACGCTGCACTGGCCGTCCTCCGGGAGGTACTTGATGGGGTGGCCGACCAGCTTGTTGCCGTGGTCGTCAAAGGCGATCTCCGCCCCGCGGGACGCATCGACGCCGAGCGACAGGTCCGGCCCGGACAGCACCAGCAGCGCGCCGATCAGGATCGGCTGGCCGCGGGCAACCTTGACCACGCCCACCTCGTCCGCCACCGGCCCCAGCGTTTCCGCTTGCGCGGCGCTGCTGAGAATCGTGGCGGCCAGGCCAATCGCGGCGAACCCGCGCAGGACGGCGCATCGAGACATCATCGTCATCTTGTGACAACTCCCGGTGGGAACCCGGATCGGGTTCGGTACGGGGCACCACGCAAGGCTTGTGCCAAGCAGAGCAAGGCCCGTGCCAGAAGCCCTTACTCCTCCGCCAGGTTCTCCCGCAGCGTGCGGCCCTTGTACTCCGTGCGGAACCGGCCGCGGCGCTGCAGCTCCGGCACCAGCAGGTCCACAATGGCGAGGAGGTCGACCGGCAGCGAAACGATGTGCCCCAGCATGAAGCCGCCGCGGCTGCCGGTCGCCTCGAACACCTCTTCCAGCCGGTCGGCAAGCTGGGCGGGGGTGCCGGCGATCGTGGTGTCCCAGGCGGTGGCATTGCGCAGGCCGTGGTGGAAGAACTCGTCCCGGGTGATCTCCGTGTCGGCGCCGAGGCGCAGCGACAATTCGTGCACGAAGCCGACCGGGGAAGCGTTGGCGGCCACGATCTCCGCGTGCAATTGCCGCAGGGTGAAGCGGGCCGGCAGGGTCGAGAAGTCATAGGCCGCGTTGTACGAAAGAAAGGCGCCGACCGCCTCCGCCGGCACGGCGGTGAGCAGGCGGTCGCGCTGGGCCTGGGCTTCCCGCTCGGTTTCCGCCACCACGATGGGCGTTTGCCACAGGATGCCGACCGCGGACGGGTCGCGGCCCAGCGCGGCCAAGGCCTCGTCCAAGGCGGCGCGCTGCTTCACCTGCGAGGCGAGCGGCATGTCCGCGCCGAACACGTGGTCCGCGACGTAAGCGGAAGCGCGCACGCCACGGGGCGAGCCGCCGGCCTGGATCAGCACCGGGCGGCCCTGGGGCGAGGGCGGCGTGTTGAGCGGACCCTCCACCTTGAAGAAGCGGCCATGGTGCGACACGCCGTGTACCTTGGCCGGGTTGCCGACGCGCCCGGTGACGTGGTCCCACAGCATGGCGTCCGGCTCCGCGCTGTCCCACAGCTTGCGGCACACATCGACGAACTCCTCCATCCGGTCGTAGCGGCTGCCGTGCTCCATCAGCTCGTCCATGCCGAAGTTCGCCGCGTCGGCCGGGCGGGTGGAGGTGACGAGGTTCATCGCGATGCGGCCGCCGGTCACGTGGTCCAGCGAGTTCATCAGCCGCGCCGTGTAGTAGGGGTGCATAAAGGTGGAGGAGTAGGTCAGCCCGTAGCCGATGTGCCGCGTGACCCGCGACATGGCGACCATGATCGGGTTGAGGTCCTGGCGCGGCCAGTTCATGCCCCACTCGATGGCCGCGTCGCGCGAGCCGCGCCAGGTGTCCGGCACGCCGGTGCCGTCGCCGGAAAAGATCATGTCGAGGCAGCCGCGCTCGGCGATGCGGGCCACGTCCTCATACATGGCGACATCGGGAAACGTGCGGCCCGGCCACGCGCCCGGCATCCGCCACCGCCCGCCCATGTGGGTGTAGGAGAAGTCGAAGCCGAGGTGCATCCGCGGCTTCATGAGCGCAGGTTCTCGCGCAGCGTCCGCCCCGCGTACTCCGTCCGGAACACGCCCCGCTTCTGCAGCAGCGGCACCACGGCGCGGCCGAACTGCTCGAACATGCCGGGGAAGGTGGTGGGCGTGAGGATGAAGCCGTCGCAGGCCCGGTCGTCGAACAGGTCCGCCAACTGGTCGGCGATCATCTCCGGCGTGCCCACCAGCTGCGGGCACAGCTCGCTGGTGGCGAAACGGCGCGCGGCCTGCCCCAGGGTCAGGCCCTCGGCCTCCGTGCCTTGCAGGATCACGTCGAACGAGCCGCGCGAGCCTTCCTCAATCGCGATATCGGCGAGCGGCTGGTCGGGGTCGAAGCGCGACAGGTCGATTCCGATGTGGCCGGACATGGTGGCGAGGCCGAGCTGCGTGTCCACCAGGCTGTTGACGTGCTCGGCGCGCTCCCGCGCGATGGACTCGGTTTCGCCGATCACCACGTCGATGGAGGGCAGGACCGCGCATTCCTCCGGCGCGCGCCCGCGTGCGGCCATGCGGCTTTTGAAGTCGTCGTAGAACGCCTGCATGTCGGCCTTTTGGTGCTGCAGCGTGAAGATCACCTCGCCCCAGCGCGCCCCGAAGTCCCGCCCGCGGTCGGAGCTGCCGGCCTGCATGATGACGGGGCGGCCCTGCGGGCTGCGCGGCGTGGTGAGCGGGCCGCGGCTGCGGACCCATTGGCCCGCGTAGTCGGCGTAGTGGATCTTGGCCGGGTCGGCAAAGGCGCCGGACGCCTTGTCGAACAGCAGCGCGCCGTCCTCCCAACTGTCCCACAGGGCGCAGCAGGCTTCGAGCACCTCGTCCGCGCGGTCGTAGCGTTGCGACCGGCCCGGCATCTCGTCCAGGCCGAAGTTGCGCGCTTCCAGCGTGCTGGTGGAGGCCACCACGTTCCAGGCCGCCCGGCCGCCGCTCAGGTGGTCGAGGCTGCCCAGCATCCGGGCGATCTGGTATGGGTGGTTGAAGGTGGAGGAATAGGTCAGCCCCAAGCCGATATGCTCCGTCACCCGCGCCATCATCGGCAGCACCACCGCCGGGTCCAGCAGGCAGACCTGGCCGCCGCGCCCGGCCATCGTGTCGAACGTGCCGCCGTACAGGTCATAGATGCCCAGGATATCGGCGAAGAACAGCGCGTCGAACCGGGCCGCTTCCAGCACGCGGGCGATGTGCTCGTAGCGGCCGGGGCTGAGCAGGTCGTCCACCGCCGACTCCGGGTGCCGCCACGCGCCGTGGTGGTGGCAGGTCGGTCCTGTCATCAGGAACGCGATGAGGTGCATCTGCCGCCGACCCTGCATAGTCCCGCCGTCCCCTGTTGCGCTGTCCGCGATCCCGTAGGGTAGCAAGATCGGTGCCGGGGTCCGCGGGCACGGAACATGCTTGGACGCCGGCACGCATCCGTCCCGAACGCCCAACCCCCAAGCCAAGGAGCCGCCGCATGGCCGCGATCTTCCTCGACTGCACCGACGACATGGCCCCGCTTTGGGAGGACGTGCGGCAGCCGGGCGACCCGGCGGTCACGGTCAACCTGTCGCCGGGGCAGCCCGCGGATATCCCCGCCTTGCTGGCCGGCTACGACGTGTGCATCAACGACCACAGCTACTTCGACGCCGCCACGCTGTCCCGCTGCGCCGGGCTGAAGCGGATCGTGTTCCTTGGCACCGGCGCGTCCTCCTTCATCGACATCGCGGCGGCGGAACGCTGCGGCATCGCGGTGGACACCATCAAGGGCTACGGCGACACCACGGTGGCCGAGCACACGGTCGCGCTCGCCATGGCCGCCGCCCGCGGCGTCGCGCGCATGGACCGCGAGGTGCGGGCCGGGCAATGGCGGCAGGTTCCGGGCGTGCAGCTGCTCGGCAAGACGATGGGCATCATCGGCCTGGGCGGCATCGGGCGGGAGGTGGCGCGCATGGCGAACGGGCTTGGCATGGCGGTGCTGGCCTGGAACCGCAGCCCGGTTTCCCCTGCCGTGCCCGGTGCCGGCGCCGGGCTGGACGACGTGCTGGCGCGCTCCGACATCCTGTGCCTGTGCCTGGCGCTGAACGAGGCCACGCGCGGGTTCCTCCATGCCGACCGGCTGGCCCGCACCAAGCCCGGCGTCATCTTCGTCAACACGGCCCGCGCCGACCTGGTGGACAACGCGGCCCTGGTCCGCCTGCTGGCGTCCGGCCACGTCCGGCACGCCGCGCTTGACGTGTTCTCGCCGGAGCCGCCAGCGCCGGACGATCCGCTGCTGAGCCTGCCCAACGTGACGCTGACCGCGCACGCCGGGTTCATGACGCCGGAAGCGACGATGACGATGCTGCGCCGGGCGCTGGACCTGGTGATCGCGGCCGGCGCCGCGCCATGACCCTTGCCGGTCAGCCCGGCATCGGCGCGGTCAGGTCAACCACCCGCAGGTCCACCAGGTTGGACACGTACCGCCCGCCCGCATGGTCCCCCGGCAAAACCAGGCGCATCGCCCCGGCGCTGCCGCCGGGTCCCAGCTGGCCTTCCGTGTCCGCATAGGCCACGAGGTCCGGCTGGTTGCCGAACGCCGGGTTGATCTCGCCAAGCGATATCAAGGCGCGGTAGCCGTCGCTGCCGGTCGCGACCACGCCGAACCGCAGCGCGTCGTTCTTGATCGTGGGGTCCGTGAGCAAGCCTTGGTCCTGCAGCAGCGTCCAGAGCGGCACGCCGGTGTAGGTGTCGGTCACTTGGCCGGCGCCGGACAGGAAGATGGCCGTTTCCGTCGCGGACTGGTCCAAGGCGGCCAGGGTGACGGGCGTGAACGTTTCCGGGTCGGACACTTGGCCGGATAGGGTGAACTGGTCGGACACGCCGCCGGGTCCCGGGGGCGGCGGCTCCGGCAGGCTGCCCACGTGGAGGTCCACCAGGTCGGACACGTAGCGGCCGCCCGCGCGGTCGCCGGGCACCACCATCCGGGCCAGCCCTTCGCTGCCGTCCGGGCCGAGCTGCCCGGCGCTGTCCGTGGTGGCGACCAGCACGGGCTGGTCGCCGAACCTCGGGTCGATCTCGCCCAGCGAGAACGCCGCCTTGTATCCGTCCGCGCCCGTGGCGATGACGAACTTGCTCAGGATGTCGTTCTTTGCCGCCGTCACATCGACGCCGCCCGCGGCGTCGAGCAGGCTGTGGAGCGTGGTGCCTGTGTACGTGTCGCTGACCGGGGCGCCGCCTGCCGAGTACGTCACCGCTTCCGTCGTGACCGGCAGGAGGTCGGGCAGGTTGTAAAGGCCCGGATCGGCGACGCCGCCCGACACGGAAACGGGCGAGAACGGGATGCCGAGCGGTTCCAGAACGCGGCTGAGCGCCTGCTCGTAGCCGTAAAGCGTTTGCAGCAAGCCGACATCGGCCAACAGGCTCATGCCCCGCTCCCAAGCGTTATATTGAGACAGCTACAACGAGCCGCGTTGCCCGGCAATCCCCTGGGACCGTGGCGCGGTCGGCTCGCGCCTGCACGACCTGCGTGGCCAGCTCGAGGGCCTGCTCCCACGGCAGCGTGCCGGTGCGCCCCGGCATGATGCCGATCCTCTGCCGGCAGACCTCGACTGGCTGGCCGGCATCGGCCACCTGCTCGGGCATATCGGAGCGGCCGGCTCGTGGGATCATGGCGCCACTTAGCATTGTGCAGTGCAAAAAGGAGTAATCCTTTGCGGCAGGCCCAGGGCATGACCGCAGCGGGCGGACCCGCCTGACCAGCAAGCAACCCCATGAAAACAAAGTCTGCAGCGGGGCCGGCGCACCGACCTGCACCCAACGGCCCTTGGCTTCGGCGGCGCCGCCCGGCCCTTATGCATCGCCCGGCCTATCCGCATGGTTCCTCGGCTGGCCCGCGGCGCCATGGTAGCCATCCGGTGCCACCCAACGCCGGACCTACAGGCGGAGACCCCAAGCCATGCTGAAACTGATCATGCACCCGCAGCTTGCGCAGACTGCCGGGCTGGGAGCGGCGCCGTGACGACCGCCAACCCTGCGGTCGGCAGCCGGGATGCCGCCCAGGCGCTCGCCGCGCGGGCGGTGCGGGCGGGCGGAAACCCGCTTCGGATGGTCGCCGAGCTGATGCCGATGGCCGACGCGCTGGTGGTACTGGCGGCCTCGGCCATCGCCTACCTGATGCGCTACGGCACGGAAGCGGCGACGGCGGAGATCCCGGCCGTGACGCTGCTGGCGGCGATCCTGTGCGTGCACTTCCTGCGCGCCAGCGGCGCTTATCGCGACCAGCCCAACGAGGGCGTGGCGACGCAGATCGCCCGGACGGCGCGGGCGTGGTGCACCGTCTCGCTCGGGCTGGTGCTGCTGGGCTTCCTCACCAAGACGTCGGACAGCTTCTCCCGCGCCTGGACGACGACGTCGTTCCTGCTGGGGCTGTTCGGCCTGACCAGCCTGCGCGTGGCGGCGTCGCTGCTGCTGCAGCACTGGCGGCGCGCCGGCCGCCTGGCCCGCCACGTCGCGGTGGTGGACCTGTCCGGCGCCGGGCAGGGCCTGGTGCAGCGCCTGGCGGCCCGCGGGCCGCAGGACGTGCGGCTGCTGGGCATCTTCCGCGACGGCGGGGCGGCCGATGGCGGCCCCGACATCGCCACCCTCACCGCCTTGTCGCGCATCACGCGGATCGACGAGGTGATGGTGATCCCGGGCCGGGTGCCGGAGGGCGCGGGCAACGCCGCGGAGGCCTGGGCGCTTGACGCGGCCATGCGCCGCCTCGGCACCATTCCGGCGCACCTGCACATCTGTCCCGAACTGCCGTCCTTCACCGCCGCGCCGCGTTCCGTCGCCTTGCTGTTCGGCACGCCGGTGCTGACCCTGCGCCAACGGCCACTGGCCGGCTGGCAGGCGGTGGCCAAGCGGTTGGAGGACTTCGTGCTCAGCTCGGTGCTGGTGGTGCTGCTGGCGCCCTTGATGGCGGCCATCGCGTTGATGGTGCGCTGCGACAGCCCCGGCCCGATCCTGTTCCGCCAGAAACGGCTGGGCTTCAGCAACAACGAGTTCACCGTCTTCAAGTTCCGCACCATGGTCCACCGGCCCGACGAGCAGGAGGTGCCGCAGGCGCAGCGCAACGACCCGCGGGTGACCCGGCTGGGACGGTTCCTGCGCAGCAAAAGCCTTGACGAGCTGCCGCAGATCTTCAACGTGCTGCGCGGCGACATGTCGCTGGTCGGGCCGCGTCCGCACGCGCTCGCGCACAACGAGAAGTATGCGGCGCTGATCGACGACTACCTTTGGCGACACCGGATGGCGCCGGGCATCACCGGCTGGGCGCAGGTGAACGGTTTCCGCGGCGAAACCGACACGCTGGAGAAGATGCAGCGCCGCGTCGAGTACGACCTGGCCTACATCGACGGCTGGTCGGTGGGGTTCGACCTCAAGATCCTGATGCAGACGGCGCTGAACGTCCTGTTCGACCGCAACGCGTTCTGATCGGCGGCCACGGCGCCGACCAGGACGCGGCG
>CALMAB010000072.1:0-9392 GCA_937858325.1 uncultured Acetobacteraceae bacterium | reverse complement strand
AACCTGGCGCAGCCTCAGGCGGAGCAGGACTGGTCCGGCATCCCGACCACGACGCCCGGCCTCACGCCGATCTTGCGTCCCAAGTCGAGCGCCGCGTCCATGTCCGGAGCCGGGTCCCCTGGCGCGGCCCAATGGTTCATGGCCCAGATCGCCACCTGGGTCCGGTTGGCCGCGCGCACCTTCCGCATCAACCCTTTGACGTGTACCTTCACCGTTGTTTCGGCGACTTCCAGCTCGCGGGCGATGGCCTTGTTCGAGAAACCTTTGACCAGGCAGTGCAGGATCTGGCCTTCGCGCTCCGACAGGACCGGGACGTGCGGCTCCGCCACGGCGGCCGGGGCGGGCGCGAGGCGAGGCTTGGCGAGCGGGATGCCTGTGCGGCCGTTCGGGCGGAACGGGGCGAACGGCACGAGGTTGGAGCGCTCCTCGGCACCCTGCTCCTCGTCCTTGTCGCTGCTTTCCGGCTCGTCCGCCACCGCCTCGTCCGGGCTGGGCGCGGCCTGGGCCATCACGTGGCTGAGGGGGGCCAGAAAGATCTGCTGGCTTTGCAGGACCAGCTCGAGCGAAGCCTGCAGCACGCCGCTGGAAATGTCGCCGGTCAGGATGGCATCGACGCCGGCGCGCATGGCCTGCAGGAACTCTGCCGGAGAAAGCGAGGCGGCCAGCACGACCAGCTTGGCGGATGGGCGGTCGCGGCGGAGCAGCCCGATCTGGGCCAGACCGGTAGCCGTGCCGCTCCCCGGCTCCAGCGCCAAGATGGCGAGGTCAACAGGCTTGCTCGGGGTGGTTGTCCTGATCGCCTCGGCAGGAGCCCTGCCTTCTCCCCCAATCGTGAAGCGTGCCTTCAAGAGAAGGTGCTTCAAGCCTTCACGATACAGTTGGTTTTGACTGATGATGAGTATGTTCCCGCGAACCATTTTAGCCAGTCTCCAGTTTATTACGATATGATTTATTATTAGGCGCGGATGAGGATTGCGCCGCGCTCGTTTGTCGCCAGCAAACCACCGAAGTTTCCTGCCACGGTCGCGACGTTTACAGAACATTTCGATAGCGTGCGTTATTCCAGAACGGTGTAAGCGTCAGGTTACTTTCAATTGCGAACGGCCTGCCGTCGAGCGTTAAAAACCAACATTTCCTGCTCACAACACAAACAAAACGTTTGTTTCGTTGCGGAATTTTTGATGTTCTGCTGCGTCTGTTGCCGAGACGACTTGTCCCATGGCCAGAGACGTGGTTTTCACTGTCGCTTGAGTGTGCTTGTTAACGACGGCCCACTTACTGCGCGGACCATTCACTAATGCGTGATATCAAGAAACCGTTTGGAATCAAGGACCAGATGTGGACACTTGATTGCTCGCCACCCAAGGCGAGGCAGCCCGGGCGAGTTGACCAGGCCAATGCTGGCCAGGACAGCATTATCCGAAAGAAGATGAGCAGGCGCGCGTCTCGTGGTTCACGGCAGAATAGTTGCGGCGGTTCGGCCTGCACGGCTGAAGCCCCAAGCACTTCGTCCATGGCCGAGCGTACGTTTTTAGCCTGTCCTGATGATCAGGGAAGCGACTGCCATTGTCGGCAGGTGCTCGCCACCGACGGAAAGGCGGTGAAGATGCCGGGTCAGGGCGGTCGCGCTGCCCTGCCCTGCTTCGGCCGCCGCCAACCGCACTGGGCGGAGGGTTGCCGCAACGCCGCCCTGTTCTGGCGCGAGATTGCCCGCCTCGGCCTTGCCGGCCGCCACGGCACCTTGCAAGGCTGGGCAGGAAGCGGCGCGGGGCCGACTCGGCGGGCGCCACAAGCTATGCCGGCGGCGAATCCAGCCGACCGCCGTCCGCCGCGCCGGCAAGCGCGCGGCAGGAGGCACCAGGAGCCGCCGGCGCGCGAATGCCAACCGGTCACGCAAACAGGTTCCGGGCGCAAGCGATCGCACCGACGCCGAATCCTCCCTGAGCGTTGCGGGCGACCCGTGCGCCGGCGCCGATCACCGGGCGAACAGCGCCGGACCTGCCTCGCTGAAAGATCATCGAAAACAAAGAAACGCACCGAAAAAACAAAGGAACGCACCGAAAACGTACGGTTCAGGTCGTTGGAGCAAGTTCTCTCGTATGAAGTACTGCTTTAGAACTGTTTTAAAGCTTGGCGTGCTTCTGGTATCTCCTAGCTCGCGCTTACCGGGATAAACGCGCTGCAACGTTCACAAGCCGACACATCAAGCGACCCCCTAGACGACAGCCCGGATCGGTATGCCCGCCATCGGAGATAAAGGTTGATAACGCTTCGTGTTGCCTTGTTGACCAGACCTTTCAAATCGGCGTGTCCCTGCACTTCGAAGCGCCCAAAAGGAACCCTCGACCGGGACCAATACGCGCATCACGCCTCGCGCTAAGCGAGGAGGCACCGTTGCCCACCCGTCAACGCTTACTTGGTCCTGTGGATCAGGCGTAAGAACCCGTCCGACCCATACCCCTTCCCATGACTTGGTGATCCGGTCCGGGCGCTTGGAAACCAAGCGTCGGGACTGGGTGGCTAGCCCAGCTTGAGTGTCCCATTACGATTTTTTCCAAAAGAGGCCGTCAGATGAGGATTGCGATAGTCTGTGACACCATGTCGGCCTATGGCGGAGCGGAGCGCGTCGTCGAGCAGATCATCGCACTCTATCCCACCGCCGACATCTTCACGGTCCTTGATGCCTTGCCAAAGGGCCAGCGTGGCTTCTTGGGCAACCGAGAGATACGTTCGTCCTTCTTGCAGAAGTTGCCGCAGGTTAGCAAGTATTACCGCAAGCTGTTGCAGTTGTGGCCGCTCGCCGTGGAGCAGCTGGACGTGATGGCTTACGACCTCGTCATCTCCACCCACCACAGCGTGGCGTACGGCATCCTGACGCGGCCGGGACAGGTACACGTATCCTATGTGTTCTCGCCGGCGCGCTACGCCTGGGACTTGCAGCACGAGTACCTGCGCGAGGCCGGGCTGGTGCACGGGCCTCTCAGCTTCATGGCGCGGCAGACCCTGCACAAGATGCGGCTGTGGGACTACGCGGCCGCGCAACGGCCCGACGCCATCGCGGCCTGCTCGGGATTCGTGGCCGAGCGCATGTGGCGCGTCCACCGCCGGCAGACCGAGGTGATCTACCCCTCGGTCCCGCAGGTGCCGCGGCCCGCAGGCAGCGAGCGCGGCGACTACTACATCTCCGTGGGCAGGCTGGTGCCGTACAAGCGCATCGACCTCCTGGCCCGCGCCTTTTCGGCGATGCCCGGCCACAAGCTCAAGATCGTCGGCACCGGGCCGGACATGAAGAAGATCGCCGCCGCCTGCGGCCCCAACGTCGAGATGCTGGGCTTTCTCCCGAACGACGAGGTGCGCAGGCTGCTGGCCGGGGCGCGGGCCTTCATGTTCGCGGGCATCGAGGATTTCGGCATCACGCCCGTCGAGGCGCAGGCCCTCGGCACGCCGGTGATCGCCTACGCCGATGGCGGCCTGTGCGAAACGGTGGTCGGCGCGCCCGTTGCGGGGCCGACCGGGCTGTTCTTCGAGGACCAGACGACGTCGTCGATCATCGATGCCGTCGGCCGGTTCGAGCGTTCCATCGACCGGTTCACCCCGGCGGCCTGCATCGCCAACGCCGAGCGGTTCTCCGAGCAGGCGTTCCGCGACAAGTTCCGCACGTTCGTGGACCGCGCGCTGCAAACGGAGCACAAGTCCAAGCTGACGGCGATGAACCGGCGCACCCGGCCGATCAAGACGGAGATCAGCGCGTTGACGAGGGCGATGGAGTTGCCCGAGGCCGTCGCGCAGTGACCCCTGCGCCGATGGCGATGGTCGCGGAACGACGCTGGGACAGTCTCGACGCGCTGCGCGGGACCGCCGCGTTCCTGGTGCTGACGTTCCACTGCGCGCAGGTGTTCCCTGGGTTCGCCAAGGCGGTCAGCCCGCTGAGCTTGGCCGCCTGGTCGGACCCGTGGACATGGCTGAAGTTCACGCCGCTGCGCCTGCTCGTCAGCAGCGGGCCTTCGGCGGTGGTGCTCTTCTTCGTGCTGAGCGGCTTCGTGCTGAGCCTGCCGTTCCTGCGCCTGCGCAAGCCGAGCTACGGCGAGTTCGCCATCAAGCGTCTTTGCCGCATCTACCCGCCGTTTGCCGCCGCCGTCCTGCTTTCGGCCGCGTTGTACATGCTGGTGCGGCCGGAGCCGGTTCCAGACCATGGGGAGTGGTCCGTCGTGGTGCTGTGGGACCAGCCTTTGTCCCTCAACTACGTCTTGCGCAACCTCATGCTGAGCGGCCTCCGCCAGGACATGACGCTTGATCTCGTCATGTGGAGCCTTGTGCACGAGCTGCGCATCTCGCTCGTTTTCCCGCTGCTGTTCGTGTTGACCCGGCGGTGGCCGTGGCGCTCGATGGGCATGAGCTTGGTGGTCGCCGCAGCCGCATCCACGGTGCTCGCCGGAAAGGAGGCGACCGATTTCGGCACGTCGCTTTTGGACACCGCGCGCTTCCTGCCGATGTTCGTCGCGGGAATCCTGATCGCCGGGCGGGTCGAACCCATCCGCGCCGGCGTTGCCCGGCTCCCGTCCGTCGTCGCAGCCGGCCTCTGGACCGCGGCCCTGGCGCTGCTGATGTTTCCAGGTCCCACCATGTCGAACTACTACGACTTCTTTTGGGGGGCAGGCGCCGTCGTTCTCCTCGTCATGACGATTGGCTCGCCGCGCGCCGGCCGCCTGCTTTCCGTCTCCCCCCTGGTGTGGCTCGGCCGGGTCTCGTACAGCCTTTACCTCGTCCATGTTCCGCTGCTGACCGCCACCCTTTATTTGACCCGCGGCTGGCTTCCCGTTCCGCTGGTGTTGGCTTTCGTGATCGTCTTGGCGCTCGCCTGCGCGGAGCTGATGTTTCGCCTCGTCGAGCAGCCTTCGATCCAATTGGGCCGTCAATTGGCCGCCCTGGCGCAGCAGGGTGGACAGTCGCCATCGGCGCTTCCCGCCAGCAGGAGTCCGCGATGAGCACCATGCAGAAGGACGTCCGGGACCGGGCTGTCCCGCCGCTGCAGGTCGATCAGGTCGTGGCGGAGTTCAGCCGGCACGGCGGCATCGAGGCCGTCGCGTTCGAGCTGCAGCGCGCGTTCCGCCGGGCCGGCATCGACTCCCGCGTGGTCACGAGCGTGTCCGAGGACACGTCCGCCGACATCGAGCGGATCGCGCCGCTCGTTTCGCGCATCGGCACGCGCGGACGCTGGCGCTACGTCGGCCGGGCCATGGCGGTGCCGCTGTTCACGCTTGCGGCGACGCGCTTCCTGAAATCGCCGCCCCGGGGAGGCCGCCGCGTCGTGCTCAGCCACGGCGACACCTTGGCCGGGGACGTCTGCGTCGTGCACGCCGTCAACCGCGCCAACATCGCCGCGAAGCGCGAGGCCGGCAATTGGCGGTGGAGGCTGAACCCGATGCACCATTGGGTGTCGTGGCGGGACAAGGTCATGATCGGCGGCCTGCGGTTCCGGCGCTATGTCGCCCTGTCGCAACGCGTCGTGACGGAGTTGCAGCACCATTACGGCGTTCCGCGCGAGCGCATCGCGGTGATCCCGAACGGCGTCAACCTCGAGCGGTTCTCCCCGGCGCCCGATGACCGGATCGCGACGCGGCGCGGGCTGGGCGTGGCGGCCGACGCGCCGGTGCTGCTGTTCGTCGGGCACGAGTTCGAGCGCAAGGGCCTGGTCCACGCGATCAACGCGCTTGCGGCGCTGGGCCAAGAAACGCGGCTGGTCGTCGTGGGCGCCGGCCGGGCAGCGCCGTTCGCGCAGCAGGCGGAGCGGCTTGGCCTGCGCGGGCGGGTGCTGTTCACCGGCCCGCGGCGGGACCTGCCCGAGTTGTACCGGGCAGCCGACGCCTTCGTGTTCCCGACGGCCTATGAAGCGTTTCCGCTGGCCTGCATGGAAGCCATGGCTTGCGGCCTGCCGGTCTTCGCCTGTCGCGTGGGGGGGATTGAGGATTACCTGCGCGACGGCGTGAACGGCCACTTCATCAAAGCCGACGGCGCCGCGATTGCCGCCGCCCTGGCCCCCGTGCTAAGCGATCCCGCGAAGCGTGAGCGGCTGCGCCTGGGCGCGGTTGCGACCGCCGAAGCCTACGCGTGGCCGAAGATCGCGGAGCAGTACCGGCGCGTCCTTGAGGACGTGCAGCGCGAGATCGCAGCAGAAAACCCGTCGCGTGTGGCCCGGTCCCCGGGTTTGCGCGAAGAAACGGTCCAAAAAGACTAAGAGCTCCGGAAAGACTCGGCTCATGCAGATGACCATCGACCATGAAGTTTCGGCCACTGCCGCAGGCTCCGGCCTGCTGACGCGGCTGAACCGGCGCAAGGGCGCGTTCCTGCTGGGCTTTTGCGTGACGGCCGGCGTGGTGGGCTTGGTCTTCTCGGCGCTGCCCCGCACCTACCGCGCGTCCGCGGCGCTGATGGTGGCGAGCAACGAGGCGGTGCTGCATTCGGGCACGTCCACCGCCGAAGCGCAGCGGCTGGGCGACCCGGCAGACATCGAGAGCCAGATGCTCATGCTGCGCTCGCCGCGCCTGGTCCGCATGATCCTGGACGACCCCAAGATCACGGCGGCCCTGGTGGAAGACTGCGTGGCGGCGCGCACGAACACCTGGGCGACGAGGCTGATCGCGCGGGCCACGAAGCCAGAAGACTGCGAGGTCCTGGCGACCAGCCGCCAAGCCGCGCTGCAGCGCTTGGAGGGCGCCTTCTCGGTCGGCCCCACCGGGCGGTCGCGGGTCATCGAGGTTTCGTTCGTCTCGCCCGTGCCGGAAACCGCGGTTCTGCTCGCCAACGCCCTGGTGGACGCCTATCTGAGCGACGACAAGGCGCGCAAGGTCGATACGCATGACAACGCGATCAACTGGCTGAGCGCCGAGATCGACCGGTCCGGGCAGGAACTGCGGAAGGCCGAGCTTGGCATCGAGACCTACCGGAGCGAGCACGGCATCGTCCGCGGGCAGTCGGCCTCGATCAGCTCGGAACGGCTTTCCGCGCTGAGCCAGCAGCTGGCGGCGGCGCAGGCGGCGCAGGCACAGGCCGCCGCGCGGCTGGACCAGTTCTCGAGCGGCGGCGACGCGCAGGAGGTGCTGAGCAGCCGCACGGTCGCCGACCTCAAGCAGATGGCGTCCCAGATCGGCGCCCGTTATGCCGACCTCAGGCAGCGCTTCGGCGACAACTACCCGCTGGCCCAATCCTTGGGCGAGCAGAAGCGGGACCTGGACCGGCGGATCGAGCAGGAAAGCCGCTTGGTCGGGGTGAGCCTCAAAAGGGACGTGCGGGCCTCCGCTGCCCGGGTCGCGGAGCTGAAGGCGCAGTTCGACAGCATGATGAAGGACGTCGGCACGGCGGGCGGCGCGGAGGCCGGCATCGCGATCATGGTGCGCGACGTCGAAGCGCGCCGCGAAATCTACGTCGAGCAGCTGAAGAAGGTGAACGTCCTGCAAACCGAGCGTCGCCTGCTCACCGGGGACGCGCGGCTCGTCCACTACGCCGAGGTGCCCGAGCGGCCTTGGTTCCCGAAGCGGCTGCCCTTCGTCGCGGTCGGCTTCGTGATGGCGTCCGCCATCGGCACCGGGCTTGGCCTGCTGCGGGACCGTGGCGACCGGACGCTCCGCATCAGCTCCAACCTGCCGCAGGTGGCCGGCGTCTCGGTCGTGGGCTACATCCCCTGGGTGCGCCAACGGCGCGGAGCGCGCTGGCCGGTGCACCACCTGTTCAACCCGACGCCCTTGC
Source organism: uncultured Acetobacteraceae bacterium (assembly GCA_937858325.1). Taxonomy (GTDB): domain Bacteria; phylum Pseudomonadota; class Alphaproteobacteria; order Acetobacterales; family Acetobacteraceae; genus CAHJXG01. Next base: position 1,649 of record CALMAB010000072.1, on the reverse strand, counting down.
AGGAAGCGATCCGCGCGCTGTACAGCCGCTGCTTCCTGGTTTCCGGCGAGGCGCCGCGCACGCTCATGGTCGGGTCCTCCGACATGAACGAGGGCAAGACCTTTCTCACCCTCGCGATGGCGCTGTTCGCCGTGACGACCGGCCGCAGGGTTCTGGTGATCGAGGCGGACCTGCGCCGGCCCACGTTCCGCACGGCGTTGAACCTGCCGGACGGCGTCGGCCTCAGCGAGTTCCTGCGCGACGTGGCGCCGATCCGGGGCAAGGAGTCGCTGGACGAGATCGTCACCCAGCACCACGGCCTGGACATCATCGCGGCCGGCGCCCCCGTGATGTCGAGCACGGAGCTGCTGAGCAGCAGCCGGTTCGACACGCTGATCAGCCTCGCCGAGGCCACCTACGACCTGGTGATCGTGGACAGCCCGCCGACCATGCTGCTGATGGACGCGCAGGTGCTCGCGCGCCGGGTGGGCGGCATCATCTACTGCGCCAGCTACGGGCATTCGCAGCTGCACAGGGTCATCCAAGGCGTGCGCGGGCTGACCGACGCCGGCGGGCGCGTGCTGGGCCTCGTGGTGGGAGGCATGCGCGGCAGCGAGCAGCCGAGCTACGGGATCAAGAGGCTGTCTTCCGTGTCGGCCATGCTGGGACGACCGTGAGTGTCGTCAGGCTCGACCGCGCCCTTCACGGCCACGCTGGGCACGCGGGGCCGCTGCGTGTCGTTTCGATCTCCCACTCGGCGGTGCGCTGCGGCGCGTCGCGGATGCGCTACGAGGCGCTGGCCGACGACCCGACGCTCGACCTCACCCTCGTGGTTCCCGAGGTCTGGCACGAGTATGGCCAGGCGGAACATGCCGAGGCGTCCCGAACCCGGCTGCGCGTCGTCGCCCAGCCCGCGCGGCTGACCCGCGGCGGCCCGGCGAAGTGGTACTTGCACCATTATCCGCGGCTCGGCCGGCTGCTGGCGGCCTTGAAGCCCGACGTGATCCACCTTTGGGAAGAAGCCTGGAGCCTCGTCGCGCTGCAAGCGGCACGGCTCCGCGACCGGCAGTTCCCCCGGGCCGCGCTCCTGCTGGAGACCGACCAGAACATCTGGCGGCGGCTGCCGCCCGGGTTCGAGCACATCCGCCGCCACACGCTGGACCGCACGGACCTGCTCCTCGCCCGCAGCGAGGAGGCGCTGGCGGTATCGCGCCGGAGCGGCTTCGACGGCGCCCACGAGTTCGTGGCCTACGGCAACAACGAGCAGGTGTTCTACCCCCGGGACCGTGCCGCACTCCGCGCGGCGCATGACCCCGGCGTGATGCGCCTCGGCTACGTTGGCCGCCTCGTGCCGGAAAAGGGCCTCGACGACGTGCTGCACGCGATGCGGCGTTGCCCCGTCCCGGTTGCGTTGTCCCTGCTGGGCGCCGGGCCTGAGAAGGCCGGGCTGGCCGCGCTGGCTGCGAGCCTGAACCTTTCGAACCGGGTCAGCTTCCTTGAGCCGCGCGACCCGAACGGCGTCGCCGAGTTCATTTCCTCGCTCGATGCGCTTGTGCTGATGTCGCGCACCATGCGGACGTGGAAGGAGCAGTTCGGCCGGGTGATCATGGAAGCGCACGCGTGCGGCGTCCCGGTGATCGGGTCCAGTTCCGGATCGATCCCGGAGGTGG
>CALMAB010000071.1 GCA_937858325.1 uncultured Acetobacteraceae bacterium | reverse complement strand
GTCTGCTTCTTGTGGGTATAGGTTTCCGTGTGGTTGCGGCTGATCGTTTCGCGATACGCCACCTGCGGCGCGCCGATGTTGGCGTCCACCCCGTATTCCCGCTGCAAGCGGTCAATGATGATCTCCAAATGCAGCTCGCCCATGCCGGACAGGATGGTCTGCCCGCTTTCCTGATCCGTGCGTAGCCGCAGGCTCGGGTCCTCGCCCGCGAGCTTCTGCAGGCCGAGCGTCATCTTCTCGACGCCCTCCTTGGTCTTCGGCTCCACGGAGATGTCGATCACCGGGATCGGGAAGGACATGCGCTCCAGCACCACCGGGTCCTCGGCGGCGGCCAGGGTGTCGCCGGTGCCGGTGTCCTTGAGGCCCACGAAGGCCGCGATGTCGCCCGCGTGGACTTCCTTGATCTCCGCCCGCTTGTCGGCGTGCATCTGGAACATGCGGCCGATGCGCTCGCGGTGGCCCTTGGTGGTGTTCATCACTGTGTCGCCGGACTTCAGCGTCCCCGCGTACACCCGCACGAAGGTCAGCGTGCCATACTTGTCGTTGATGATCTTGAACGCGAGGCCCGCGAAAGGTGCCGTCGCGTTGGCAGGGATGATGCGGCGGTCGGTGTCCTCCTCCTCGCCCTCCTCGGCGGCCACCTTGATGCCGGGCACGTCGATGGGGCTGGGCAGGTAGTCGAGCACGGCGTCGAGCAGCGGCTGCACGCCCTTGTTCTTGAACGCGGTGCCGCACAGCACCGGGCGGAACGCGCCGCTGATGGCGCCCGCCTTGATGCAGCGCTTCAAGGTCTCGACGGACACGTCGCCCTTGTCGAAATACTCCTCCATCGCCTCGTTATCGACGGACAGCGCGGTGTCCAGCAGCTGCTGGCGGTACTCCTGCGCCTTGTCCTGCAGGCCGGCCGGGATCGCCTCGTCGTGGAACTTCGCGCCCAGCTCGCCGCCTTCCCAGATGATCGCCTTCATCTCCACCAGATCGACCACGCCCACGAACGTGTCCTCGATGCCGATGGGGAGCTGCAGCGGCAGGGCCACGATGTCGAGCTTTTCCTTCAGCGTGTCGAACGCCCGGTAGAAGTCCGCGCCCGTGCGGTCCAGCTTGTTGATGAAGATGATGCGCGGCACGTTGTAGCGGTCGGCCAAACGCCAGTTGGTCTCGCTCTGCGGCTGCACGCCGGCCACGCCCTCGATGATGAACACCGCGCCGTCGAGCACGCGAAGGCTGCGGTTCACTTCAATGTTGAAATCGATGTGGCCCGGCGTGTCGATGATGTTGATGCGGTGGCCCTTCCACTCGCACGTCACCGCGGCCGAGGTGATGGTGATGCCGCGCTCCCGCTCCTGCGCCATGTAGTCGGTGGTGGTGTTGCCGTCGTGGACCTCGCCGATGCGGTGGGACACGCCGGTGTAGTACAGGATGCGCTCGGTGGTGGTGGTCTTGCCGGCGTCGATGTGCGCGGTGATGCCGATGTTGCGGATCAGGGCAAGCGGGTTGGCTTCGGTCTCGGACACGGTGAACTCCATTCGTAAGCCGGGCATAACACGAAGGGCGCCGCCCGGCCTTGGCCCAGCGCGCCCCCTTCATGCACCCCTCGCCACGAACAGCGCCCGGCGGGGGCCTCAGATCATGGCTTATGTGCGTCACGAACTGCGGAAATGCAAGACGGTCGTGCAGCGGGATGCGGGGTGGGCGGTGCTAACCGTCACCCACCGGCGGCATTCGGCGTAGGAGCGTGGGACGAGGCAACTCCACCTCAACGTATTGCCCTTGGCCGGTTCCTTCAAACGCTGCGAGGATGCGCGGCGCGTTGACGCGGATGGACGTCCAGTGATTGGTGGACAGCACGACTAACCCGATGCGCCGCCCGCTCAGGTTCTGCTGGTAGCGAAGGTTCCGGTCTGCCGTCAGCAACATGTCAAACCCGGCCGCCTCCGCTGCCGCGAGCAGGTCGCCGTTCGTCAGCTCGCTCCAACCCCGCTCCCTGGCGAAAGCCGTGTCATGTCCGGGCATCGGGCGGCGCAGCGGCACCGGAACATTGCGATCAAACAACAAGCGCAAGCTGTTCCTCGTGCCGGTCGTAGAACGCCAGCACCTGGCGCACGGTGTCGAGCGGCAACTGATAAGCGTCGGCAAGCCATTCCTCGCCCTCCTCCCGGTTGATCAGCAGGTCGCCCGGACGGACGCGAGAATGGCGGATGACCGGAGCGCCCCCAAGCTTGCCGGGCACCCTCTCGATCAGCGGGCAGTCTGTCCAGTCCATCTTAGTTTCCCCACCCCTTCATCGATTATCCCGATTTGCTCAACGTGAAGCATAAGGCAAGTTACATGAGCCGATGCTGAACCGGCACGTCCATGCGCCGGCCCCTCACCCCTGCTTATCCTCAAGCTGGTTCACCCGTGCTTCCAACTTGCGCACGAGGTTCTGCAAGGTTCTCAGTTGTTCGCTGTGAATGCGCTGATCTTCCGAAACAGACCGAATCTGGCACAGCGCGTCGTCTGTATGCCTCGGTCCAATCGTCAAGTGCTGGTCCAGGCTGTCCATCCTGCTTTGCAACCGCTCCAACACCGTAAGGATGCGGTTCATCCC
>CALMAB010000070.1 GCA_937858325.1 uncultured Acetobacteraceae bacterium | reverse complement strand
CCGTACGAGCAGCGGCAGGTCACGCTGAGCAAGTTCCTGACCGGCATCGTGCTGGCGCAGACGCTGGCCGGGCCGGTCGGCGGCGTGTTCGGGCAATACGTCGGGTGGCGCGGAGTGTTCCTGGTGCTGGCCGCACTCGCCGTCCTGGTTGCGGCGGCATTTGTCGTGCGCATCCGCGGCCTGCCGGACCGCCGCAGCCCCGGCCGGATGTTCAAGCCTGAGAACTACCTCCGCATGGCCAGGCATCGCACCGGGCGTTTGGTGCTGTTGGCGGCGGTGCTCGACGGCGCGCTGTTCGTCGGCTGCTTCCCCTATCTCGCGCCCTACCTGCACGAGCATTTCGGCCTCAGCTACGCGCCCGTCGGCCTGATCCTCGCGTGCTTCGGCCTCGGTGCATTGGCCTACACCCGCCTGGCCCGGCCCTTGCTGGCCCGGTTGGGGGAGGGCGGCCTCGCGCTCGCGGGCGGGCTGCTGATGGCAGCGGCCCTGGCGACCGCGGTGGCGAGCGGCCGTCCGTGGCTGTTCGTCCCGGTGGAGCTGGCGCTGGGCCTCGGCTTCTTCATGCTGCATTCCGTGCTGCAGGCCCGGGCGACGGAGATGCTGCCGCAGGCGCGTGCCACGGCGGTCGCCGCCTTCGCCTGCCTGCTGTTCCTTGGGCAGAGCGTCGGCGCGCTGCTGATGGGCGCTGCCATCGCGCGCTTCGGCTACAAGACGGCGTTCCTGCTCGACTCCGGGGGTATCGTGCTGCTGACGCTGTGGCTGGCGCGGGTGCTGCGGCGCGGGCCGGGATAGCGTTGCGATTGGCGTCAGCCCGACCATGTATCGAGCATGGACGACACGCCCCACCCCCCGACCGCCGCCGACCATTTGGTCCGGCATGATGCCGAGCGCACCCCGCCCGCGTCCAAGCCCCACGACACGAAGCTGCCGCCGGAGCTGGGCGGCCCCAAGGGACCGGAGCCGCCCCGTTTCGGCGACTGGGAGCAGAAAGGTCGCTGCACCGACTTCTAGGCGCTCCCGTTCCGCCGGCGCAGCGCGGCCTTGACGGTGTTGTCCAGCAGGCAGGCGATGGTCATTGGGCCGACGCCGCCCGGCACCGGGGTGATGGCGCCGGCGACGGCGGCGCATTCGGCATAGGCGACGTCGCCGACCAGCCTGCCATCGGCCAATCGGTTGATGCCCACGTCGATCACGGTGGCGCCGGGCTTGATCCAGTCGCCGCGCACCATCTCCGGCCGCCCCACCGCCGCCACCAGTACATCGGCCCGGCGGCACTCCTCCGCGATGTCCGCCGTGCGGGAATGGGCGATGGTCACCGTGGCGTCGGCTGCCAGGAGCAGCGCCGCCATCGGCCGGCCGACGATGGTTGACCGGCCCAGCACCACGGCCCGGGCGCCGCGCAGCGGCGTCTCGCCCGCCGCCAGCAGGCGCATGACGCCGCTGGGCGTGCAAGGGGCCAGCACGTCGATCCCGTCCTGCAGGCGGCCGACGTTCAGGGGGTGGAAGCCATCGACGTCCTTGGCCGGGTCGATGGCCTCAAGCACCGGGCGCGGCGGGATGCCGCCCGGCAACGGAAGTTGCACGAGGATGCCGTCCACCTCGGGATCGGCGTTCAGCCGCTCGATCACTCCCATCAGCTCCGCGGCGGGCACGCCGGCCGGCAAGCGGATCGTTTGCGCCGATATCCCGGCGCCCTGCGCCGCGCGGTCCTTGTTGCGCACATAGACGGCGCTGGCCGGGTTGTCCCCGACCAGGACGACGGCAAGCCCCGGCGTGAACGGCAGGGCCGCGGTTTGCTCGGCGATCCGTGCGCGGAGGGCGGCGGCGACCGCTGCGCCGTCGATGACGCGGGTCGCCATTACATGAGCGTCCAGACTCCGGTGACTATGCCGCGGTAGATGGTGGCCAGCAGCGGGCGCGCGACGTATTGCAGCAGCAGGATGGCGATGATCGGGCTGATGTCGATGTTGCCAAAATAGGGGATCACGTTGCGGATCGGGCGCAGGATCGGCTCGGTCACGCGGGTCAGGAAATCCCCGATGGTCCAGACCAGGCGGTTGCGGGTGTCGAGCACGCCGAAGGAGGCCAGCGTGCTGAAGATAGCCGACAGGATCAGCGCCCACACGAACAAGCCGATGATGGCGTCGAGCAACTGAAAGAACGCTGGAATCACGTTTGGCCGCCTCCCGGAGAATGCGCGGGACCCTACCGACGCGCCCGGCGGGGCGCAACCAGGCGGAATGTGCGGCGGCCGGCTTGACTTGCTTAGCCGGTCTGAGCATTGTCCGCCGCCTGCACGGCGGGGCTGTAGCTCAGTTGGGAGAGCGCCTCGTTCGCAATGAGGAGGTCAGGGGTTCGATTCCCCTCAGCTCCACCACGCCGCGCAGCTGCCCATCCCAGCCAAGCTCAACTCGGCGCCTGAATGAAATCGGCCGCGCGCTCCGCCACCATCATGACGGCGGGCTGGATGTTGCTGGACGGCACCAGCGGCATCACCGACGCGTCGGCGATCCGCAGCCCATCGATCCCATGCACCCGCAGCTCCGGATCGACCACGGCGCCAGCGTCGCCGCCCATCCGGCAGGTGCCGCAGGGATGGTATACCGTGGTGCCGGACGCACGCATGTAATCCAGCAACTCATCATCGGTCGAGACCTCCGGCGGCGGCGCCAACTCTTCCAGCACCAGGCCGCTGAACGGCGCGGTGCGGCCCAGCTTGCGGGCAACCCGCGCCGCCGCGACCATCACGTGCTGGTCGCCCGGCGCCGAAAGGTAGTTGGCGCGGATCACCGGCTTGTCGTCCGGGTCGGCGCTGCGGAGAAGGATTTCGCCGCGGCTGTCGGGGCGGCACTGGCCGAAGTTGAACATGAAGCCGGGATGCTTGGGCAGCACGTAGCCGCCGCCAGGCGTCAGGCTGAAGTTGATGAACTGGAACTGCACCTCGGCCTCCTCCGCGCCGGGGGTCACGCGGGCGAACAGCGTGGCCTCTGTCGCGCCCACCGCCATGGGGCCGCTGCGGCGCAGCGCGTAGCGGGCGGCCATGCCGGCGGTGCGCAGCCGGCTCGCGGTGATCTCGTTCAACGTGCCGGCCGGTCGGGTGCGGAATCCGAAGCGGCTGATGAAGTGGTCTTGCAGGTTCTGCCCGACGCCGGGCTGGTGCAGCGCGACTGGAAGGCCCAGCGCCTGCAGCGTCTCGCCGTCGCCGATGCCGGACAGCATCAGGAGCTTCGGCGTGGCGATGGCGCCGGCGCAGACGACCACCTCCCGGTGCGCCCGCATCTCGGCCGTGGACCCATCAGCACGCCGGACCACGCAGCCCACGGCGCGCGCGCCCTCAATCAAGAGCCGCTGCGCCGTGACGCCGGTGACGACGCGCAGGTTTGAGCGGCGGCGGGCCGGTCGCAGGTAGGCCATCGCCGTGCTGACCCGGCGACCTCGGCGCACGTTCATCTGGATGGGCGCCACGCCCTCGATGGCACCGTCGTTGAAGTCGCGGTTGCGAGGAAAGCCCATGGTCGCGCACGCCTCTATGAAGGCGGCGGCGCCGGGCGACAAGCCGCGCGGCTCGCCGACCGAAATCGGGCCGCCGGTGCCGCGGGTTGCGCCGGGTTCGCCGGTCCAGCGCTCGATGCGGCGGAACGCGGGCAGCACGTCATCATGCGACCAGCCGCGCGCCCCGGCCTGCGCCCAACGGTCGTAATCGTGCGGCGAGCCGCGCAGGAACACCAGGCCGTTGATCGACCCCGACCCGCCCAGGACCCGGCCGCGCGGCCAGGCGATGCTGCGGCCATTGAGTTCAGGCTCCGGCTCGGTGGCGAAGCGCCAATCGTACTTGCCGCTGGCGAACAGGCGGGCGTAGCCGGCGGGGATATGGATCCACACGTCCCGGTCTTCCGGCCCGGCCTCCAGCAAGGTGACGCGGCGGCCCGGGTCCTCCGACAACCGCGCCGCCAGGATGCAGCCCGCCGTGCCGCCGCCGATGATCAGGGTGTCCGGAGTGTCCAAGCTGCCGGCCTCCCCGCGCCGCGGCGCTTACCCTATCCGATGCGCGGCCGGGCGCCTATGAAGCGCCGATCTGCTTGGCCGCCCCGCCGCCGAGCTGCTTCTGCCGCAGCGCCGCGAGCCGGTCGTTCAGGTTGATGGGCGTGGGTCCCTTGCCCTGGACCTGTGCCATCGCCGCCGCGATGTTCGGGTCGTCCTGTTCCGGCCGGGTCGGCGCGAGCAGCTTGGCCTTGGCGTTCGCGGCCTCGGCATCGGCCAGGTTGCGCGTCGCGTTGTCCTGCATCGCTTTGAGCGCGACGCTCAGCCCGCTGGTGGCGCTGGACAGCCCGGCGGCCTGGCGCGCGGCCTCGGCCCGCTGCTGCGCCATGTCGCGCTGCTGCTCCGCCCGGCCCATGTCGCGCTGCGCCCGGTTCAGGTCGTCCCGCGCCGACTTCAGCTTTTGCCCCGCCTGCTGATAGGTGGACTCCAGCGAGTGCAGGAAGTCTCCGGCGTCCACGGCGTCCTGCTTCTCCCGGTCCACATCGGATGCCATGCCCTCCAGCATGGAGACGATGGTGCCGAGGCTGCGCTCCAGCTCGGACTTGCGGGCCACGTCCGTTTCGGCCTCCATCCGGTGCTGGATCTGCTCGGCGGCGGCCATGCGCTGCTGCGACAGGGCCATGATGGCGTCGGCCTCGCGCTTTTCCTTGTCAAAGGCGATGCGGGCCTGGGCGACTTGCCGGCCGAGGTCGTCCAGGTGCTGCTCCATGGTGCGCAGCTCGGCCTCGGTCGCGGATTTCGGGTCCCAGCGCACGATGGCCTCGACCGCGTTGTTCACCGCCCGGTCGGCTTTCACGCTGACGAGGTTGCGGATGAATGTGATCATGGTGAACTCCTGTTGTTTTTGCGTCGTGGGTCATCCGGACATCGCGCCGGCGTTGAGCAGCGCCACCGCGAGCTGGATGCCGATCAGCACCAGGGCGGCAGCGACGTTGCCGGCCTCGATCATCGCGCGCAGCCCGCGCAGCAGCGTGGCAGCGACAAAGAACGTCGCGAGCTGGATGACCAGCGCCACCAGCCCCCAAAGCACGATGTCGAGCACCAGCACGCTGGTCGCAAGCGTCGCCGCCAGCGGCAGGGCGAGCGCCACCAGGGTTCCGGCCACCACGACGCCCGCCGCCGCGTTGCCTTGCTGGATCAGGCGCCATTCATGGAACGGGGTCAGTGCCATGTAGCAGGCCATGCCGATGGCGAGCAGAGCCAGGGTTGCGGCGAGCTGGCCAACCAGCACGGGCAAGCCCTGCTGCAGCGTTGCGATAATGCTGTCCATGGGCGCCTATGCGAGTTGGAGCGTGGCTGGATTGAGGTCGATGCCGGCGCGGATTTCGACCCAGGCCCGGCCGCCGTCCTGCGCCGCCGCGACCATGATGTACTCGGTGGCGGGCGCCGGGTCGGGGCTGCCGGTCGGTGCGGCATACAGCATGGCCTGGCTTTGCACCGTGCGGCTGCCGGATGGGGTCTCGATGGTTTCCGTCAGCGCGCGGGGGGACACGCGACCGCTGCCCGGCGCCCAAACGCGGACATAGGTCTTGCCGTCCTTGGTTTGGAACTCGGGCCAGCCGATCATACCCTCGTTCGGGTCAAGCCAGGCGCCCCATTCGCCGGGGTCGGCCGGGGTCACTTCGTCGATGGTGCCGAACAGCCGGCACTCGTCGGGATCGCCGGCGGCATCGAGGTGCAGCTGCACCAGGCTGCGCCCGTCCGGCAGGTAAAGCCGCACGAGCTTCGTGTTGCCGGACACGACCTGGCCAACCGCGCTCACACTGACCTGGCCGCTCCCTTCGGGCTGCGGCAGCTTGATGTTGCTGCCCGCTAGGATGAACGGCGTGGGATCGAGCGCCAGCGTCATGCCGACGCGGAACTTCGACGGCGTGTAGCTTTCGCCCGACAGCTTGTGGCGCAGCATGTTGCCGGCGCTTTGCAGGGCGTTGGTCGGGGGCGGGCGCACGGCTGATCCTCCGGAGGGGCTGCTGGAAGGGCGGCGTTGATAGGCGAGAAAGGCAAAAGCGCCGCCCCCCGCCAGCAGCACGGCCCAGACCCAGCCGGAGCCGCCGCGGGGCACG
>CALMAB010000069.1 GCA_937858325.1 uncultured Acetobacteraceae bacterium | reverse complement strand
GGTGTTGCCCAGGATGAGGCGATGCATCTTTTTTTCGCCGACCGACGACCATTGCTGACGGCCGGTGTTGATCTCGTGGCCATGGTAGATCAGCCCGTCCCCAAGCTTGCCGGTCGAGCCGTCCAGGAAACGGATGCGTGCGGTGTGCGCGAGATGGGCGGGGACGCGGAACGGCGCGTCCCAGCGCCGCTTGCCGAAGGAGTACTTCGCCCCGTAGATGGCGAGCGCCAGGACCATGCCCACCTCGCCGGCGCCCGGCAGAAGCAGGCCCAGTGTGCAGACCAGGGCGGCCAGCCCCAGTAAGGCGAGCAGGGCGCCGTCCGGCGTGTCCAGCTTGTCCGATGTCCGCCGCCACGTCGAGCGGACGTCATCCCGCCGTCCCGCCGGCTCGATCTCCTGGTTCCGCTCGACGCCGCGGTATGTTCGGCTACTGGCGCTCGCCATTGCGTTCCCTTATCCCAACCTTACCAAAAGCCCGCCCGGCCGTCCCGTCCAGGCTTGCCCGGTCAAGGCCGCTCGAAGCGGGCCACGGCCATCCGCGTGAGCCGCTTGTTGGGTTCCCTGTCCCTGGACTGCTGCGCCCGATCGATCCGCGACGGCGCATCCAGCAGGTTCTGCATCGTGCGTCCCTGCGGGTTGAGCTGGCGCGCGGTGTCGTCCGCGATGGTGTTCTGGCCCAGGGCGCTGGCCCGCACGTTGATCCAATCCATCACCGCGTCGCCGACGCCGGTGATGAAGGAGCAGCAGTTCATGACGATGCTGTACAGCAGCACCACGTAGATCACGAGCAGCCCGGCCGCGATCAGGACGTTGGAGGCGGACCAGTCCGGAGCCATGATCACGAAGATGCCGCTGAAGGTGACGCGCAGCAGCCCGACACCGACCGACATCACCACGTAGCAGGCGATCAGCCCCAGCACGATGAGAGGAGGCTTCAGAAAGGTGGCGAGCAGCAGCATCATCCCCTGGCGGTTGGTGCCCACGAGATCCCCGCCCCGCGCCGGCGTGAGCGCGAGCAGGCACCACATCGACGAGGCCGCCATGGCTTCGACCGCGGTGACCAGCCAGGCGATGACGCCGGACAGGTAGTAGGCAAACGGCATCATCGGCAGCACGGCGGTTGCCACGAAGCCCAGGCCCAGGAATAGCCAGCCGATCGGCGACGCGATGCGCGACACCACGTTTCCAAACTTAGCCCCGCCCAGCGCGCCCGCGCCTCCAATCATTGCACCGCCCAGGGCGCCAAGTGTTGGTGCCGTCGCGCTGATGGCGGTCAACGCCGTGCCGGCCACCACAAAGTTCTTGCCCTGCTGCTGGATCGCTACCAGTGGGTCGGTCCAGACGCCGACGGCGCCATTGCTCACCGAGAGCCAGGAGAACAGGGTGCGGTAGAGCCACTGCACCGGGGCCACCACGCTCGCGTCAGAGTTTGAAGCTGTCAGTCGTTCCAGCATTGTTCCCGAAGCGCGTACGGGGTCTGCGGCCTCGGCGAAGGTGGCATCGAGCACGCCGATATAGGCGAATTGACGGTCTACGGCTTCGAACAGGGTCCGCTCGGTTGCATTACCAAATCCAAGCCCAGAAAAGTAACGGCTGCCTACGCTGCCCGCCGCCTTGGGGTCTATCGCGTCGTCCGGGTAAAAAGCGACCCTGTCTTTGACATCCGCAGCCTTGAACGCGAAGCTGCTGAGCGCGCGTTGCCAGACAGCGGCGAAGACCCAGCCGTCCGCGGTGCTGGCGTCGAGCAAAGACTGGCTGAGCTGCGACACCTGGGCCCTGCCGGACACCTGCCTGCCGACCGTTGCCTGGAAGATCTCGGTCGCGTCGGCGATAGCGCGCGCGACCTGGCCTTTGAGAGCCTCTGTGTCCTGGCCTCCCCGGAACACGATTTGCGCGATCGCCAGCGCCGTCAGGTCCAGCCGATCAAACGCGGCTTCCCCGGCGGTCCGCGCGGCGTCGCGTGCCAGGGCGTCGAGGGCGTCAGCGTAGCCCTGCACGCCGCCCAGGATCGAACCGTTCAGCGCCTGCGCGCCGGCCGAGGTGTAATACATGCTGACGCTGCCGCACATGGACGACGTGCGGCTGTAGCCGACGCCCGCGGCGAAGTACCACTGCATCGCCGTGTCCCCGGCGGCGCCGGAGTTGGACATCTGCACCTGGCGCTTCCGAGGCGTCAGGTCGTCGCGGCGGGTGGTGACCTGGGAAATCTCGTTGGCGTGCAACGCGCACAGGTGGCCGAGCATGCGCGCGCGCATAGCGGCGGCGAGCTTGCCGGCCGTCACGAAATCATCGCCGCCGGGCGCGGCGACCAGGTAGCTGGCGCTCACCTGGGTGAGGTGCGTCGCCGCCCTGGACCACATGGCGTCGCCCACCGCCGAGGCCCACACGAGGCTCTGCAGCACGACCACCTGGGCGACCGTGAAGCCGCCGGCCACCGGCAGCAGCAAAACAGCGCCGAGGCCTGCCCGGAAAAACGTGTAACGGGTGTCCGTCTCGCGCCCCAGGGCCTCGCCGTCCTTCGCGGTGTCGAACACGGTGCTGTAGAGCAGGTAGCTGCCGACCACGACCGCGAACACGAGCACCGCAAGGTTGAACGTGGCGATCACCGAGGTGATGACCGCCTCCCCGTCACCACCGGCGGCGCCCCCGGCCACCCCGAGCAAGGCATCGATGATCGGCCCGAAGATCGCCCGCAGCATCTTGATGGCGTGGTCGTTCGGGACCGGGGTGAACAGGGTGGCGGGGTTCTCGGGCATGGTTAGACAGCCTCGCGCAACACAGGAATGAAACACCGGCGGAAAACGATGTCAGCCTGGATCACGGCACCACCGCGGGCTGGGCCACAGCAGCACGAAACCGAGCCTTGCTGGATATCGCGCCACTTGACTGTGCAATCACCAGTCTTCTTCTGCTGCCCGACTAGCTTGTCAGTCATGCCGAGCTCTCCCCATGATTTGCCCAAAGGTCAGCCAACCTTTGTTGGTGCATCCTCCAACCAGCGAGAAGGCTAAGTGCGAGAGCGACTGAGAAGAATGCCAGCCAAGCTGCCAGATAGCCGAGAATGAGCATGACCACTGTCACAAATTCGAAGCCGAGCATGGGAATACACAGGAAGTAAGTCATCAATGCACGCCGATGGCGGGTGATGGCTTGCTCAGAAGGCATAAGAAGCGTTCCTGCTTGGCGAGGATGGCGACCTCATGCCGGCGCCCTCGGTCTACCGCCCGAGGGCTGCGCGGTCGATGAAGGGCGCATGGATCGGCTCACCGATTTGAGCCACAGCAGCACGACGCCGAATCTTGCCCGGATGCCGCGCCACATCAGGCCCCCGCCAACCAGGTCCGCACCACTTCATCCGAGATCAAGCCGGCGGCGTGCGCCCGTCCGGCGGCGGCAGCGTAGCTCTGCCCCCGCTCAGCCAGCAGTTGCTCGGTCAACTGCGGCCAGGCGATCACAGGCATGTCCAGGAACAGGGCGCGCTCAGCGGGACCGAACACCAGATACTCCCGGAGCTGGATGCGCCGCCCGTCCAGCGAGGGAATCAAGGCGCAGTTGACGACCAGCCGCAGCGACTGCATCAGGCGCACCGCGCAGTCAGCCCGCTCCTCCTGCGGGAACATCGCCAAAATGCGCTGCACCGTCTCGACCACGCTCGGCGTGTGCACGGTGGAGTACACGGCGTGCCCGGTTTGTGCGCCCTCGATCACAACCTCCATGGTCTCGCGGTCGCGGCATTCGGGTAAAATGATCGCCTTGGCCTGACGGCGTAGCAGGCTGCGCATGCCGGCCGAGGCCGACTTTACGTGCCGGCCGATCTCGCTCAGCGAGTAGAGCGAACTCGCACCCTCGATGCCGTCGAACTCGTATTTGATGGAGGCCGCGATCTCGATGATCTTGCCGTGGAAGTCAGGGTCCTCGATCAGGCTGCGGGTCATGCCAGCCTGAAGCCGCGCACTGCCGGTCTCGGCGCCGCCGCAGATCAGCACGATGCCGTTGTGCGGGCGGTAGGCCGCCAGGATGTCGGGCTCAATGTCCATGCTCGCCAGACGCGGCGGCTCGTTCCTGATGGGCACGGCGGTCTGGTCAGACGGCATGACATGTTTCCTTGCTGCTTAGAATGGGCTGCTTCAGGGCGACGGCCGCGGTGTGGTCGCGCACGCCGCACGCCTTGACGTGAAGGGGATGCCGAAGCTCATGCGGCACATGCGAGAGCCGGCGGCCCACCAGATTGAGCCAGTTGACTCGCGCCGGCGCCATCACCCCGGCCCGCAGGCGGGCATGGGCCAGCACGGCGAGCAGGGGGCGCGCCTGAAGGGCTTGCCAGGCCATACCTTGGCGCAGGCATTTCAGACAGCCGCTCATGGCCCGTGGCCAGACGCAGCGTGCTCGGCGTCCGCGTCCTGGTCCGCATCCAGCCGATGCTCCCTCGCCTCGCGCACCACCTCGCGCAACGCGGAAACGAAGCGTCGGCCGAGTTCGGGCGTCGGGCTGAAATCCACGCTCCCGTTCAGCATGGCGGCCCCTCCCACCGCCTCGAAATCCGGGTCGCCGGCCGCGATCAAGCGATCCGCCAGCGCGGCCTCGAAGCTGCGGGCGATGATCTCCTCGGGTGTCAGCAGATAGGCGCGGCGCTCCGGGGACAGCCAGGTGGCGCGTTCGACCATGGCCGAGACGTGCTCCCGAACGCCGGTCGCGCCGATAAGCCGATCCATCGTGATAAGATGCCCTTTCGCGTTGGATGAAAGAGCCGCCCGGTGCGAGACATCGACGCCGTGGCCGACCTCATGCACCAGCGCACCCGAATGGAAAGGCGAGAACTTGATGGCGGCAACGCCCACCTGCTCGCCGCCGACAACGAACGTGGAGGTGCGGTGGTAGGCGAGGCCCGTGCTGCCCATCCCCTTGCCGAGGTGGAAGAGTTGGACCTGCCCGTTGAACAACTCGCGCGGCTCGACGCCCAGCATGGAAGCGGCACCGCGCAGGGACGCGGACACGCGATGGTAGGCGTCGTGCCGCCAGGAACCCGGAATGCCAGGGTCGGCAAGGAAGCGGTTGCCGAAGGTTTCGGGGGCGTCCAGCTCACGGGCGAAGTCGAAGCGGGCGCCATCCCACATGCGGTACAGGCCGGGGACCTCGATCATCACCTCGCGAAAGAAGCGCTCCTCGGTCCAGGACGGGTCCAGGCCGCCGAAGGCCTCGTAGGCCCGCGCGAAACGGTTGGCCATCGTCTCGGCACGCCGCTGCGCCCTGCCCTCCGCCACCGGCAGGCCGGTCCCCGTCTCCGCTGCCGCAAGCAGCGCGCGGTGCGCCGCCTCGAACGACTCGCCGCGCTCCTGGGCCAGCAGCACCGTCGAGGCGAGCGCAACCGTGGCGTCACGCACGCCGAACCGTGCCGAAAGGTCGCGCCAAAGCCGCACGCCGTCCTGGCGCAGGAGGGCCAAACCGTCCGCGCCCGGTCCCACCCCGGACAACTGCTGCGCGGCCGCCACGCGGGCGAGGATGCGGTCGCGCATCGCCGCGGGCATGGACGCCAGATCGGCGCCGACGCGGTCGAGGCTGGGCAGCATTCCCGTCCCCGCATCGAACGCCGGGTCGTCGAAGCCTCCCACCACCTCTTCGCGGCGCAGCTTGCGCACGTCCACCTTGGACGCCGCCACGGCTTCCTCGGGAAAGAATGGGCCGAGCGCCGTGACGATCTCGCTCAGCTTCTCGAAGCGGCGATAGTTCGTGAACAGCCGGCCGGGTTCGGCCTCGGACCCGATCCATCCCTGGGCCGCAGCCGGCTCAAGCGCGGCTGCCGCCACCGACCGCTCCAGGGTCAAACGGAGGTGGTAAACCCCGGCCTCGTCCTGCGGGCGCTCCAGCTTGCCGCCGCGCTCGGACAGGTCGAACCACTTGACGGCCATCAGCCCTGCTCCCCGTCGTGGTCCGTCTCGTCTTCCGCGTCATCGTCAGCAGGCTGGGACACCGACCGGCGCTTGGCTCCGCCGGCGGGCTCTCGGGGCTTGCGGACGGCAGATGCCGGCACCGTGGCTTTGGGGGCCGCAGCGGCATCCGCCGTGGCCTCGCCGGGCGGGGCTTCATCGTCGGTGAGCTGCTTCAGCATGCCGGCAAACGTGGTGCGCTTGTGGGTGCCCGCGTCGCCCGACAGCTCCGAGATGCGCGACGAGAACGCTGCGTCATCAAGGCGACTCTTCAGCCTGACCTCCTGGCCAGTGTCCTCCATCTCGCCGCCGTGGTCGAACCTTACCTCGTCGAAGCCGTCGATCTTGACCACCGCGCAGTCCGAGATCCGCATCCCGGACCTGAGGTTCCCGCATCCGAACGCGAATACGAACTCGTGGCCCGTGTCGCCCTTCTCGGCATAGGCCCAGTACTGGCACTCGGCCGAGGCCTTATCCACCATCAGGTAGAGAACGAAATCTTTGGCGAGGAACGTCTCGGTGATCGCCAGCCGCTTGAGCCGATCACCGGTCGAAAGGTTGGCGTCGCGGACGTCGCCCGCGAGCGCGGCGCGCCCGGCAAACGCCTTGAGACGCGCGGCGGCGGCGCTGTCCCGGAAA
>CALMAB010000068.1 GCA_937858325.1 uncultured Acetobacteraceae bacterium | reverse complement strand
GGCGCGGCGGCTGAGCCGCTCACCGCCGCGCCCAGCCGGGCCGCCCGGCTGCTGCGGTCCCCGTCGTTCCTGGTGGGCGCGGGCATCGTGCTGTTCTGGGTGTTCTGCGCGGTGCTCGGCCCGTTCGTGGTGCCCTACGACCCCTACGGCGACGACCTGCTGAACACGCTGGCGGCGCCGTCCGCCGCGCATTGGTTCGGCACCGACCAGATCGGGCGCGACATCTTTTCCCGCGTGATCGTGGGCGCGCGGCCCATCCTGTCGGTCGCCCCACTGGCGACCCTGGTGGCGACGGTGGCCGGCACGACGCTCGGCCTGCTCACCGGCTATGTCGGCGGCTGGCTCGACAGCCTGATCGGGCGGCTGATCGAGGTGCTGCTGGCCTTGCCGCTGATCGTGGTGGCGCTCTTGGTGCTGGTGGCGCTCGGGCCGTCCTCCTCCACGGTGATCGGGGTGATCGGCATCATCTTCACCCCGCTGATCGCCCGCACGGTGCGCTCGGCCGTGCTGTCCGAACGCTCGCTCGACTACGTGTCCGCGGCCGAGCTGCGCGGGGAAGGCGCGCTGCACGTCATGTTCGTCGAGATCCTGCCCAACGTCCTGCCGCCGATCCTGGTGGAAACCACGGTGCGGCTCGGCTACGCGATCTTCACCGTGGCGTCGCTCAGCTTCCTGGGCTTCGGCATCCAGCCGCCCTCCGCGGATTGGGGCCTCGCCATCTCGGAGAACTACGGCATGATGACCGGCGGCTATTGGTGGACGGTGAGCTTCGCCGCCGCCGCCACGGCCTCGCTGGTGGTCGGCGTCAACCTGGTGGCGGACGGCGTGCAGGCGGTGCTGGAATGACCACTCCGGCCCTTGAGCTGCGCGATCTCAGCGTTGCCTACCGGACGGGGGGCGTCGAGCAGCCCGTGCTGCGCGGCGTGTCGTTCGCCATCGCGCCCGGCGAAACCTACGGGCTGGTCGGCGAAAGCGGCTGCGGCAAGTCCACCGCCGCCTTTGCCGCCTTGCGGGCGCTGGCGCGCAACGGCGCGATCAGCGGCGGCCAGGTGCTGGTGGACGGGCAGGACATCACAAACCTCGACCCGGCCGGGCTGCGGCAGCTCCGGCTCTCCAAGGTGTCCATGGTCTATCAGGACCCCGGCCGCGCGCTCAACCCATCCATGACGGTGGGGCGGCAGATCGCCGAGGTGTACGAGGCGGTGGGCACCCGCCGCGCCGACGCGCTGGCACGGGCGGAGGCGATGCTGGCCAAGGTGCGCATCCCCGGCACCGGGCGCGTCATGACCGCCTTCCCGCACCAGCTGTCCGGCGGGATGCAGCAGCGCGTCGTCATCGCCATGGCGCTGGCCAAGAACCCGACGCTGCTGGTGCTCGACGAACCCACCACCGGGCTCGACGCCACGGTGGAAGCGGAGGTGCTGGACCTGATCGTGGCGCTGAAGGCGGAGTTCGCCACCTCCGTCCTGTTCATCAGCCACAACCTGGCGATCATCGAGCGCATGTGCGACCGCATCGGCGTGCTGTATGCCGGCAGCCTGGTGGAAGAGGGACCCGGCGCCGAGCTGCTGGCCCGCCCGCTGCACCCCTACACCATGCGGCTGCTGCGCTGCCTGCCGGCGGCGGGGCGGCGCAAGTCGGACGGGCGGCTCGACACCATCCCGGGCTTCCTGCCCCCGCTCGGCGGCATCCGGACGGGCTGCGTGTTCGCGCCGCGCTGCGACTTCGCCGATGCCATCTGCCGCACGGTGGCGCCCCCGCCGGTCC
>CALMAB010000067.1 GCA_937858325.1 uncultured Acetobacteraceae bacterium | reverse complement strand
GTGCGGAACCCGACCGACAGCAGCAGCACGTAGGTGGAGGACTGCACCACCGACAAGCAGCCGATCAGGTGCACGAAGTTGCGGCTGGTCACGATGCCGTAAAGCCCGGCGCCGAGCAGCCACGCCGCGACGGCCCAAGGCAGCAGGCTCATGACCCGTCCGCTTCGGGGATGATCCGCGTTTCTTCCAAGAACTCCCCGAACACCACGGCGAAGCCGCCGCCGACCGCCAGGGTCACGCCCGCGTTCTCGATCAGCATCAGCCCGCCGGAGAACAGGTCGCCCAAGGTGCCGAGCGGCAAGACGTTCTGCAGGAACGGCAAGCCCAGCAGCATGGAGGCGAAGCCGCACGCGGCATACAGCGCCGCCCCCGCGCCCTCGCACGCATCCATGGCCTCCGAGCGGACCATGCGGCGCCAGCCGTCATAGCCGTCGCCCAGGAACAGCAGCAGGGCGCCGGACGCGATGATCACGCCGCCCTGGAACCCGCCCCCGGGCGTGGTCATGGCGTGCAGCGCCACGTAAAGGCCGAACAGCAGGATCAGCGGCCCGCCGAGGCGGCAGATCAGCACGGTCGCGTCGCTCCGCGGCGGGATCGGGCGCCCGGGGGTGACACCCGGCTCGGCGCTGCGCTGCTCGCCCCGCTGGCCCCGCAGCAGTACACTCACTCCCGTCACCGCGCACAGCAGCATGAACTCCTCGCCCAGCGTGTCGAAGCCGCGGTAGTCGAAGTTGACGGCGCTGACCATGTTCGTCAGGTGCCGCTCGCCCGGCGCCGAGGCGTTGATCGCGTCGCCATACGGGAGGGGATGGGCGCCGAACTCCGGCATGTGCAGCGCGACGTGCAGGACGCCGGGCAGGACCCACAGGCCGGCCAGGGCGAACAAAACCAGCCGGGCGCGCGGACTCATGCCGCGCGGCACGGGCCGCGTCACGGGTCGCCGCCGGGCGGGCTGCGGTCCATCTTGATGGACGCGAGCACCACGAGGAACAGCAGCGGCAGCGCGGCCGTGCCGACCGCGACCTCGGCAAACGCCACGTCCGGCGCCTGCAGCGCCATGAACAGCAGCGCCAGCACCATCCCGTTCACCGCCATCGCCAGCACCTGCTGCCGCGGCGTGCGCGACAGCGCCACCCCGGTGCCAGAAACCGCCGTGAGCAGGAACAGGGCGCCGAGCAGCACGCTCATGGCCCGCGCGTGCCCAGCTCGCCGAAGCGCCCGCGATACAGCAGGGCGCGGCCGACCGCGTGGGACAGCGCCGAGCCTGCGACCAGGCTCACGGCGACGGTCAGCAGCACCTTGAACGCCCGGTCCGACGGCCCGTCCGCCAGGAAGGCAACCGCGGCCAACAGGACCCCCGCCGCCGCGTTGACGAAGCTGGCGCAGTGCAGCCGGTCCAGCGGGCTGCGCAGCCGGGCAAAGCCGAGGCAGCCCAGCCACGTCACCGCCACCAGCAGGCCGAGCAGCATGTCGATCACAACCGTCACAGCCACCGCTCCAGGAACAGCGCCAGGACGAGGGTGCCGGGCAAGGTCAGCAGCGCCAGGCACAGCGCGATGTCGATGAAGGAGCTTTGGTCAAAGACGAACGTGACCAGCGCGAGCAGCACCGTGGCCACGCCGCCGGCCAGCGGCACCGCGGCGAGCCGGTCCGCCGTGCCGCCCCGCAGCGCCGCCAGAACTGGCACGGCAAAAGCCGGCAGCAGCAGCACGAACGCGACCGTCCAGCCCGTCACGCCGGCCACTCCCGGTCCGGATCGGGCCGGCCCGGCGCCAGGCGGTGCATCAAGAGCGCGTGCTCGTCGGGAAGCAGCACGGACGGCGCCACGTCCAGCACGAAGCCGTTCGGCGCGAGGGAACTCGCCAAGGTGACGAGCGCGCGCCGCCCGGCGTCTGCGGGTTCCTCGCCTCCCGAACGGAACGGCTGCCGGCTGACCGTGCCGGTCGCATGGGATCCCGGGACGAACACCGCGCGCAGCAGGTGGACGCCCACCCGGACCGCATCGCTCGCGACCGAAGCCATGGGCGACAGCACCAAACGGAGCCACGGCCCCCGCAGCCGCATCGGCCGCGACGCGCCCCGGTGCCGCAACCCGGCATACACCGTGACCAGCCCGGCAGCCGGCACGCCGGCCGCGGCCTCCGTGCCGCTGACCTCCCCGGCAAAGACCAAGTACAAACCAATGGAGACCAGGAACACGACGACTGCCAACGGACCCGACGACATGGCGCTGCTCCCCCCGCGGCGAGGCCGGTCCCGGGCCGGGTTCAAACCCTGAACGTGTAGGTGCCGGTCCCGCTGCGCTCGACATCGGGCGGGAACGAGGCCCGCTTGTCCGCGAAATACTGCACCCGGTGGTCGCCGTATTCGGCCGCGTTGTAGGTGAGGTAGAGGATGCGCCGGGGCGCGCCGGTGAGGTTCGCCTTGCTGGCGTGCGGCGCGAAGCTGTCGAAGAAGATCACGTCACCGGGCAGCGTCGGCACGGGGTGCAGGTCGAGCCCGTCCTCGCTCAGCGGGTTCCATTCCTCGCCGATCAGCCCTTCGCGATGACGCCCCGGCACCATCTCCAGGCAGCCGTTCTCGATTGTCGCCGGGTCGATGGTCACCAGCGCGGTGACGAAGATCGGCGCGTAGCGGGTCCAGCCGGCCTGCTGGTCCTGGTGCGCCTTGAAGCCCGGCGCGCCCGGCATCTTGAAGTTGATCTTCTCCTTGAACAGCACGACGGGCGCGCGCATCAGCGCGGCCGTCCAGTCCAGCAAGCGGCCGTGCCGCACCAGCGCGTCGAACTGCGCATGGAAGGGGCAGAAGTTCTCGATGCGCTGCACCACGCGGCGGCCCGGCTCCGTCAGGCTGTCTTCGTAATACACCATGTGCCGGCCCGGCACCTCGGGCGCGGCCGAGACTTCTTCCGTCCAGCGCAGCACGTCCTGGGTTTCGGCCGCGTCGAAGAAGCCCCGGACGACGAGATAGCCGTCGCGCTCCATGGCGGCCAGGTCCTCCGCCGTCGGGCCGGCGGTGCGCACGTGGTCGAGCATCACGCCACCAGCCGGGGCAGCAGCGCCTGCGCCTTGGCGACATCGGCCGGGAAGTCGATCTCCGTCCAGGGCAGGCCGGTGATGTCCTCGAACCCGAAGCGGGATGGGGCGGACTGGATCATGTCGCGTATCGGCTCCTCGTATTCCATGTGGCGCTGGCTGCCGGTGGCGTAGTCCGAAGCGCGGCGCGCCAGCTCGGCGGCCACCTCGGGCGTGAAGCGGAAGAAGCCGACGCTTTCGCCGTGCCATTGGTGCGCGGCGGTGGGCTTCTTGTGGAAATCGACGATGACCCCGTCCTGGATGCACAGCTTCACCGGCTCGTCCCCCGGCTCGATGTCGCGGTCCAGCAGCACCGCGTTCGGGTGCGGGCTGTCCAGGAGGCGCCGCAGCAGCCGGTCGTCATACAGCACGTCGGCGTCCATCAGGACCACCGGCGCTTCGGACAGCAGCGAAGCGCGCGCCGCCCAAAGCGAAACCACGCTGCCCTCGCGGAAATCAGGGTTGAGGACCAGCCGCACCCCGGGCAGCGCGTCGGCCGCCGCCTGCATCTGGTCGGCCTCGAACCCGACCACCACGGTGATGTCGGACACGCCGCACCGGTTCAGCGCCGCAACGTGCCGGGCCAGCAGCGTATGCCCGGCAAACGGCAGCAGCGCCTTTGGCGTGGACCCGGCCGTGCCGTGGAGGCGCCTGCCGACGCCGGCGGCGAGAACAATGGCCCGGGTTGCGTTGGTGGTCATCGCGGAACTGTAGCCTTGTGAACACTGCTTGCCAACGCAGGGCACCGGGCCGAATGGCGGGGGTTGCACGCCGGGGATGTCCGCGCTCTAAAGGCCGATGCGCCGCGGCGTAACCTGATTGACGCAGTTCTGCGTCGGGTCGGCACCGCGGCGACGACGGCTTACCCACGTCCAACAGGCCCGCATCCAACAGGAGAGTTCCAACTGCCCGACACGCCGCTTCGCGTATCCCGGCCGGCTCCGCCCCCGGTCACGGCCCGTGCCGAAGCGTTGCGCGACTTGCTGCACGACCCTTCCCTGTCGTTCCTCATGGAAGCGCATAGCGGCCTGTCGGCCAAGGTGGTGGAAGAGGCCGGGTTCGCCGGCATTTGGGCGTCGGGCTTGTCCATGTCGGCCATGCTCGGCTTGCGCGACAGCAACGAGGCGTCCTGGACGCAGGTGCTGGACATGCTGGAGTACATGGCGGACGCGACCAGCATCCCGATCCTGGTCGATGGCGACACCGGCTATGGCAACTTCAACAACGTCCGCCGCCTGGTGCGCAAGCTGGGCGAGCGCGGCATCGCCGGGGTGTGCATCGAGGACAAGCTGTTCCCCAAGACCAACTCCTTCCTCGGCGAAGCGCAGCCGCTGGCCGACATCGCCGAGTTCTGCGGACGCATCCGCGCCGGCAAGGACGCGCAGACATCGGATGCGTTCTGCCTGGTGGCGCGCATCGAGGCGCTGATCTCCGGCCACAGCATGGACGAGGCGCTGCGCCGGGCGGAGGCGTACCACGCGGCCGGGGCGGACGCGGTGCTGATCCACAGCAAGAAGTCGGCGGCGACTGAGATCCTGGAGTTCGCGCGCTTGTGGGGCGACCGCTGCCCCGTGGTGATCGTGCCCACCATGTATTACGCGACCCCCACGGACGCATTCCAAGGGGCCGGCATCTCCACGGTGATCTGGGCCAACCACCTGCTCCGGGCGTCGCTCACGGCCATGCGCGACGCGGCGCGGCAGATCGCGGCCGACCAGAACCTGCACCAGGTAGAGGGCCGGATCGCGTCGGTGGCCGACATCTTCCACCTGACTGGCAACGAGGAGCTGGAGGAAGCGAACCGCCGCTATCTGCCGGCCGTCGTGCCGGCGCGCGCCGTGATCCTGGCCGCGTCGCGCGGCGACGGGTTGGACGCGCTGACGGCGGACCGGCCGAAGTGCATGGTCGATGTGCGCGGCCGGCCGCTGCTGCAGCACTTGGTGGAGACGCTGGCCGGCGCCGGGGTGCGGGACGCGACCGTGGTGTGCGGCTATGGCAAGGACGCGGTGCGCTTGCCCGGCATCCGCCCCGGCATCCACGTCGTGACCAACGACGACTACGCCACCACCGGCGAAGCGGCGTCGTTGGCGCGGGCGGCGGACCGGCTGCTGGGCGACAGCGTGGTGGTCTATGGCGACGTGCTGTTCCGCCGCCACATCCTGGACGCGCTG
>CALMAB010000066.1 GCA_937858325.1 uncultured Acetobacteraceae bacterium | reverse complement strand
TCCGTGGCCCGGACGTTGGCGCCCAGCACGAAGGGCGGGTAGTTGCGCGCCGCCGCGTCCAGCCCCGGGGTCTGCGCGGCGCAGGCCGTGGCGAAGGACAAGGCCAGGCACGTCGCGGCAAATCGGATCAAAGGAGCCTCCCTGTTGTTTGGCCGCATAAAGCCAGGCCGCGCCTCGGAAAGGCAATGCCCTGGCCGACGCGAGGGCTGCCTTGATCGGGATAGGCTAGGGGTCTATGCTAAGTAATGCACACGGTCCGCGAAAAGCAGAAGCTCCTCGCCCGGGTCAGGCGCATGAAGGGCCAGGTCGAAGCGATCGAGCGCGCCTTGGAGAACGAGGCCGGCTGCGGGCCGGTGCTGCACCTCATCGCCGGCGTGCGGGGCGCGATGGCCGGGCTGATGGCGGAGGTCGTAGAGGACCATGTGCGCAGCCACCTCGTGGACGCCGCCGCGCACCCGGGCGCGCTGCACGAGGATGCGGTCGAGCAATTGCTCGATGTCGTGCGCAGCTATCTGAAATAAGGAGCACGGCGATGCCACATGACGCGATGCCGAACGGCGCCGGGCACTCCCTGGGTCACGCTCACGTGTTCCTGGGCGAGGAGCACGCGGCGTTTGAGCGGCGGACTTGGGCGGTCATCGCCCTGTGCGGGGCCATGATGGCGCTGGAGGTGGTCGGCGGCCTCCTGTTCGGCTCCATTGCCCTGGTCGCGGATGGCCTGCACATGTCCACCCATGCGGGCGCGCTGCTGCTGGCGGCGCTGGCCTACCGCTACGCGCGGCGACACGCGGACGATGCGCGCTTCACCTTCGGCACCGGCAAGCTGGGCGACCTGGCGGGCTTCACCTCGGCCATTGTGCTCGCGATGATCGCCGTGCTGATCGGCTATGAGTCGCTGGCCCGGCTGTTCGCGCCCGTGCCGATCCGCTTCGCCGAGGCGATCCCCATCGCGTGCCTTGGCCTCGCCGTGAACATCGGCTCCGCCTGGCTGCTCGGCGCCGGGCACCAGCATGACCACGGTCACGCGCATGAGCATGATCATGGGCATCATGGGCACGGCGCGCTTCACCGCGACAACAACATGCGGGCCGCGGTGGTACACGTGCTGGCCGACGCGGCGGTGTCGGTGCTTGTGATCGCCGGGCTGCTGCTGGCGCGGGCGTTTGGCTGGCTTTGGATGGACCCGCTGGCGGGCATCGTCGGCGCGGGTGTCATCGCGTCCTGGGCCTACGGGTTGGTGCGCGACACCGGGGCGATCCTGCTCGACGTGAACCCCGACCGCCGCATGACGGAGGGCGTGCGGGCGGCCATCGAAGCCGAAGGCGACCGGCTGACCGATCTGCATGTTTGGCGGCTGGGACCGGGCCACCTCGGCGCCATCGTCTCGGTCGCGACGGCGAGCGGCCGGACGGCGCGGTTCTACCGCGAACGGCTCGCGCAGTTTCACTCGCTTTCGCATCTGACCGTTGAAGTCGAGCAGCAAAACTAGGCAAGACGCTGCAAGGGCGGTCAGCAACAATATACGATGTAACCGCCCCGACACAGCCTTTATTGTTGGTTTTGTGCCGTTGAAGTATTCAAGCATCCAACATGTTACGATACCATGAACATGGCTTGACGGTGTTGGAAGATTTTGTTTAGCACTCTGACACGCAAAATTTCTGTCATCGGATCGCCAGATGCTCTCATCGGCCGTGAACAACCCTGTGCGCTATGTCAAGGCCACCGGCAACCAATCCATCGACGGCATCCTTGACGGCGGGGCTTGGACGGCCACGACGCTTGATTTCAGCTTTCCCATCTCGTCCGCCCTCCAAGCGAGCGACTCAGAAGCGGCCCAGGGCTTCCGCAGCGTGTCCCCGGCTCAACAGGCCGTCGCGGACTGCACGCTGGCCGGCGCCACGGCCGTGCCGGGCTATGCGTCCACGAGCCTCGGCGCGGCGGCGTCCTTCACCAACGAGGTGTTCACAGATACGGGCACGGGCGCCGCGTCGATCATGCTGGCGTCGTCCAGCCAACCCGCCACGTCGGAAACCTACACGCCGGGCGCCGCCGTCCAAAGCGGCGACGTTTGGTTCGGCCAGGCGTTCGACGGCAGCCCCTCCCTGGACCTCCGCAACCCGGTCCGCGGCAACTACGCCTACTTCAGCATCGTCCACGAGCTGGGCCACGCGCTCGGCCTCAAGCACGGCAACGAGACTGGCGGCGTGGCCAACCAGACCCTGCCGGCCGCCACGGACGACGTCGAGTACAGCATCATGACCTATGCGAGCTACGTCGGCTCGTCGATCCAATACATCGGTTGCGGGCCGGACAGCTACCCGCAAACCTACATGATGGATGACATCGCGGCGCTGCAGTACCTTTACGGCGCCAACTTCTCAGCAACCGGCCCGACCACCTACCGCTGGGACTCGGCAACCGGCGAAACCTTCGTCAACGGCGTCAGCCAGGGCAGGCCCAGCGGCAACAAGGTGTTCCAGACGGTCTGGAACGGCGACGGCAAGGAGGCCACTTACGACCTCTCCCAGTATGCGTCGGGCGTGCAGGTCAACCTGAACCCGGGCGCGTTCTCGGTCACGTCCGCGGCGCAGCTTGCCGACCTCGGGGACGGGCACTCCGCCCAGGGCAATGTTTACAACGCGCTGCAGTTCGGCAACGACCCGCGCTCCCTGATCGCGAACGCTTTCGGCGGCAGCGGCAACGATGCCATCACCGGCAACGCCGCCGACAACCTCCTCAAGGGCGGGCTGGGCGTCAACACCATCGACGGCGGCGGGGGCAGCAACACGGCGCTGTATGACGTGACCCGGCAGCAGGCCGCCATCAGCCTGGCCGGCGACGGCACGATCCAAGTCGCCTTCGCCGGCGGGCAGGACAGCCTGCGCAACATCCAGGCGCTGCACTTCAGCAACGAGACCGTGGCATCGGCGGCCATGCCCTGGCTGTCCTACACCGCCACGGCCAGCGGCGGCACCGGCACGGTCGCGATGGACGACCCCGGCGCGGGCGCTCCCAGCTACGTTCAGGCGCAATACATCAACGCGGGCGCCGACGCCCAGTCCCTGAGCACGCAGGCGCCGAACGTGTTCATCCACGGCGGCAGCGGCGATGACGCCATCCAGGTGTCGAGCGGCCGGAACGTGCTCGACGGCGGCCTCGGCTCCAACTTCCTGATCGGCGGCACCGGCACCGACACGTTCTTCACCGACGCCCGCGCGCCGGGCACGGTCTGGAACACGGTCCGCAACCTCCATGCGGGCGATGCCGCCACGCTGTGGGGCTTCGCCGCCGGCGTCAGCAGCTACCGCTGGGACGGGGTTGACGGCGTGCCAGGATTCCAGGGCGCGACGCTGCGGGCCAACATCGCCGGGGGCGCCGGGCGGACAGGGACCGGCATCGACGCCAGCATCACCTTCGCCGGCCTCAGCATGCAGCAAGCCCAGCGCCTGCAGATCACGACGGGAGCGCAGCCCGGCGGCAGCTATCTCTACATCTACGACCCCGGCGTCTGACGCTCGGCGGCGCCATCTGCGGTTGCCGAACCTTTGGAATCGTCGCACGGTGACGGCAGGCGCCCGCAGAGGCCCGCAAGGAGGCACCATGACACCGTCCCGGCTGCGTTTCGGCATCTTCCTGGCCCCGTTCCACAAGCCAGGCATCAACCCCACCCTGGCGCTGGAAAGCGACTTCGAGCTGGTGCAGTGGCTCGACCGCTGCGGCTACGACGAGGCCTGGTTCGGCGAGCACCATTCCGCCGGCAGCGAGATCAGCGCCTCCCCCGAGATCTTCATCGCCGTGGCCGCCGAGCGCACCCGGCACATCCGCCTCGGCACCGGCGTGGTCAGCCTGTCGTATCACAACCCGCTGTGGGTGGCGGAGCGGATCGTCATGCTGGACCACGTCACCCGCGGGCGCGTGATGTTCGGCGCCGGGCCGGGATCGCTGCCCACCGACGGCGCGATGATCGGCATCTCGCAGTCGCAAACCCGCGAGCTGCTGGACCAGAGCCTCGGCATCATCATGCGGCTGCTGACCAGCGAGGAGCCGGTGACCTTCCAGAACGACCGCTGGGATTTGCGCGACGCCCGGCTGCACCTGCGGCCGTACTCGAACCCGCTGTTCGACATCGCGGTGGCCGCCGTCGCATCGCCCACCGGGCCGCGGCTGGCCGGACGGCACGGCATCGGGATGCTGTCGGTCGGCGCGACCACGGCGGCCGGGTTCGACGCCTTGGCGCTGCACTGGAACGTGCTGGAAGAGCAGGCGCGGCGGCACGGCAAGGCGGTGGACCGCTCGAAGTGGCGCCTGGTCGGGATGGTGCACTGCGCGGAGACGATGGAACAGGCCTACCGCGACGTGGAGTACGGCATCGAGCAGTGGTTCGAGTACTTCCAGGCGGTCGCGGCCTTTCCGCAGATGTCGATGCCGGGGTCGAACGTGAAGGAGATGATCGCCTTCATCAACGAATCCGGCTTTGGCGCCATCGGCACGCCCGACATGTGCACGGCGCAGATCGAGCGGCTGCACGCGCAGTCGAACGGCGGCTTCGGCGCCTACCTCATGCTCGCGCACAACTGGGCCAACCGGGAAGCGACGCTGCGCAGCTACGAGCTGATCGCGCGCCA
>CALMAB010000065.1 GCA_937858325.1 uncultured Acetobacteraceae bacterium | reverse complement strand
GGGGCGGGTTCGGGGCAAGCCTGGCCTCGTCCGACTATTGGTGGCACTTGGCGCTGCCGGCGCTGACGCTGGTACTTTACCAGCAGGGCCTGCCGCTGCTGCTGATGCGGGCGACGATGCTGGAAGTGTTGAACGACGAGTTCATCACGATGGCGCGGATGAAGGGGCTGTCGCGCTGGTCCATCGTCATGCGCCACGCCGCGCGCAACGCGCTGCTGCCGGTCGTGACCGCCTTTGCCCTCGGCCTGGGCGCCAGCATGGGCGGCAACGTGGTGGTGGAAACCGTGTT
Source organism: uncultured Acetobacteraceae bacterium (assembly GCA_937858325.1). GTDB lineage: Bacteria > Pseudomonadota > Alphaproteobacteria > Acetobacterales > Acetobacteraceae > CAHJXG01. The sequence continues at coordinate 5,765 of CALMAB010000065.1, read as the reverse complement.
CGCCTGGCCCGGCATCGGCCGCCTGCTGGTGCAGGCGGTGCAGAGCGCCGACTACCCGCTGGCCCAAGGAGCCTTCATCGTGATCGCCGCCGTGCTGACGACGATGAACGCGCTGGCGGACCTGGCCTACTCGCTGCTTGACCCCCGCGTGGGCCGCCATGCCCGGGGTTAGGCGCATCGCCTCCTTCCTGCGGCATGAACCCTTTGCGGCGGTGGGCGCCGCGATCTACCTCGTGATTGCCCTGCTGGCGCTGCTGGCGGACCGCATCGCGCCCTACGATCCCCGCGCCATCCTGCGGACCGGGTCGCGGGTGGCGCGCTACCTGCCGATCTCGGACGCGCACTGGCTCGGCACCACCTCCAGCGGCCGAGACGTGCTGAGCCAGGTGATCTACGGCGCGCGGGCCGCGCTGGCTGTGGGCTTGACCGCCGCCGTGGTGGTCGTGGCGGTCGGGACATTGCTCGGGCTGCTGGCAGGATACCTCGGCGGCTGGGTGGACCGGGTGGTGCGGTGGCTGGCCGACGTGGTGCTGGGGCTGCCGTTCTTGCCGTCCATGCTGGTGCTCGCCGCGCTGACCCGGCCGGGCACGGGCGTCGTGATCGCAACCGTCGCGGCGCTGCTCTGGCCCAACACGGCGCGCGTGATCCGGGCGCAGGTCCTGAGCCTTCGGGAGCGCGCCTGGGTGGAGGCGGCGCACGTCACCGGCTGTTCCAGCCTGCGGATCATGTTCGTTCACATTCTGCCGCAGGTGCTGCCCCTGGCGGCGCTCTACGGCTCGGTCGCCATCGGCTGGGCCATCCTGGCGGAGGCGTCGGCCAGCTTCCTCGGTTTCGGCGACCCGCAAACGGTAAGCTGGGGCGTCATGCTGCAAGACGCTTATGCCAACCAGGCGCTGTCGCGCGGGGCATGGAACTGGTTCGCGCCGCCGGGGGCCGCCATCATGGCGATGGTATTGGCGGGCTTCCTGATCTCCCGCGGGTCGGAAAAGCTGCTGTTCCCGAAGCTGGCGGACGCATGAGCCTGCTTTCCGTCCGCAGCCTCCGCGTCGCCTACGGCGGCGCCGTGCGGGCGGTGGACGGGGTGGACCTGGAGGGCCCTGCCGGGTCCATCACCGGGCTTGTGGGTGAGAGTGGCTGCGGCAAGTCCACGCTTGGGCGGGCGCTGATGGGCGTGCTGCCCGGCGCCGGGCGGATCGCGGGCGGGCAGGTGGTGTTCGAGGGGCAGGACCTGCTGACCCTGCCGGAGGCCGCGCGCCGTGCCCTGCGCTGGCGGCGGATCGCCTTCGTGCCGCAGGCGGCGATGAATGCGCTCGACCCGGTGCAGCGCCTGGGCGCGGCGATGCGGGAGGTGCTGACCGAGCGCGGCGGCCTGTCCCGTGCGGCGGCGGCGGCACGGGCAGCGGCGCTGTTCGGGATGGTGGGCATGGACCCGGCGCGGCTGGCGGACTACCCGCACCAGTTCAGCGGCGGGATGCGGCAGCGGGCCTCCATCGCGCTGGCCCTGGCGCTGCATCCCGCGCTGGTGATCGCCGACGAGCCGGTGACGGCGCTGGACGTGATCGTGCAGCGGCAGGTGCTGGACGTGCTGCGCGACTTGCAGGCCCGGCTGGGCCTGACGGTGCTGCTGGTGACGCACGACATCGCCGTGGTGGCCTATGCCTGCGACCGTGTGGCGGTGATGTATGCCGGGCGCATCGTGGAAGCAGGGCCGGTGGCTGACGTGCTGGAACGGCCGCTGCACCCCTACACGATGGGCCTGACCCATGCGTTCCCGGACATCACCGGCGACGAGGCGGCGCTGGTGCCGATCCGGGGGGCGCCCCCCTCGTTGCTGGCGCCGCCGGACGGGTGCCGGTTTGCGCCGCGGTGCCCGTTCGTGGAGGAGCGGTGCCGGGCGGAGTACCCGCCATCGCGTGAGCATGCCAGCGGGCACGTGGCGGCTTGCTGGCGTGCGGAGGAGGCTGCGGCCCTGCGTGGACGCGCCGCCCAGCCTGCGACGTGGCTGGCGGCATGACGGCGCTGCTGCAGGCGGAAGGCTTGCGGAAGGTATTCGGCACCCGCGGCGCCCCGCCCGCCGTGGACGGCGTCAGCCTCGCCGTGGCACCCGGCGAGGCCCTGGGCATCGTCGGGGAAAGCGGATGCGGCAAGACCACCACGGCACGGATGCTGCTGCGCTTGGAGGACCCAACCGCCGGGCGTATCAGGTATGACGACCGGGACGTCACCGCCTTGCGCGGCCGGGCGCTGTTGCCGTTCCGGGCGCGGGCGCAGCTGGTGTTCCAGAACCCGTTCGACGCGCTCAACCCCCGCTTCACCATGCGCCGGGCGCTGACCGAGCCGCTGCGGAACTTCGGTGTCCCCGCGGCGGAGCACGCCGGGCGGATTGCCGACGCCCTGGCCCGCGTGCGCCTCGGCCCGCCCGAGGCGTGGCTGGACCGGCGCCCGCACGAGTTGTCCGGCGGACAGTTGCAGCGGGTGGTGCTGGCGCGCGCCCTGATCCCGGGGCCGCGGCTGATCGTGGCGGACGAGCCTGTTTCCATGCTCGACGTGTCGGTGCGGGCAGAGATCCTGAACCTGCTGCGAGAGGCGCGCGACGCCCTTGCGCTGGCGGCCATCTACATCAGTCACGACCTCGCCCTGATCCGCTACGTGTGCGAGCGCACGATGGTGATGTACCGGGGCCGCGTGGTGGAGGGCGGGCCGACCGCGGCGCTGATCGCGGCGCCCGCGCACCCCTACACCGCCGCCCTGGTCGCTGCCGTGCCTGTGCCGCGCGTCGTGCAGAACCGGAAGCCGCTGCCCATCCGCGGCAGCTTGTCGGACACGCCGCCACCACCGCCGGGCTGCGCCTTCCGCAACCGCTGCCCGCACGCCATGCCGCGCTGCGGCGTGGAAACGCCAGCCCTGCTCGCCATAGCGCCCGGCCGCCGAGCCGCCTGCCATCTTCACGGAGCCATCCCATGACCGCCTGCGACCCGGTGACGCTTGAGATCGTCCGCGGCGCCATACGCGCGGCGCAGGCGGAAATGGAGGCGCTGCTGGAGCGCACCGCCATCTCCGCCTTTATCCGCGAGAAGAAGGACTTCTACACCGCGCTGTTCGACGCGGAGGGCGTCATGGCGGTCGGCTCCAACGTGCCGATCTTCGGCGACATCACCGGGCCGGTGTTCGAGCACTTCCCCATCGAGACCGTGCGGCCCGGCGACCTTTACTGGTACAACGACTGCTACGGCAGCCGCGGCGCGGTGTCCCACTCCAACGACCAGGTGTTCCTGGCGCCGGTGTTCCACGACGGGCGGCGCTGCGCCTTCGTGATGGGATGGGCGCACTTCTCGGACATCGGCGGGCTGCGGCCCGGCTCCATCTCGCCGGACGCGACCGACATCTTCCAGGAAGGGATCATCATCCCGCCCACCAAGCTGATCGCGGCAGGCGAGGTGAACACGGCGGCGCTGGAAATCTTCTACCGCAATTCCCGCTACCCCGCGACATGCCGGGGCGACACGCGGGCGCTGATGGCGAGCGTCGAGCTTGGGGTGCGGCGGATGGCGGAGCTGGTGGCGCGGTTCCAGGTGGACGTGCTGGCCGACGCGCTGCGGCAGTTGCTGGCGCGGACGGAAATGTTGGTGCGGCGGCGTCTGCGCGAGACGTTCCCGGTCGGCACGCACCGCTTCACCGACGCTATTGACGGCGACGGGCAGGGCTCCGGGCCGCTGCACATCCGCTTCGCGCTGACGCGGACCGCGGACGACCGCTTCATCTTCGACGCCTCCGACACGGACGACCAAGCGCCGGGGCCGGTCAACTACCTGATGAACAAGGACGTGCCCGGCACCGCCTTCGCGCTGTATTTCCTGGGCGGCGACCCGTCGCAGGTATGCAACGCGGGGGGCGCGCGGGCCTTCGATGAGGTCATCCTGCGCGAAGGCTCCTTGCTGCGGCCCCGCTTCCCGGCACCGCTGGGGATGCGCGGGATGACCATGATGCGCGTGCTGGCGGCGCTGAACGGGTTGGTGAACGCAGCGGGGACGCCGGCGCCGGCGGCGCATGCGGCCTACGTCATCCTGCTCATGCGCGGCCAGGCCGCAGGGCGGCCGTTCCTGCTGTCGGACGGCATCGGCGTGGGATACGGGGCGCGGCCGGATGCGGACGGGCTGGATGCCGTTTACTTCGTGGCGCAGGAGAACTACCCGGTCGAGTTCCTGGAGCTGGGCTACCCCGTGCGGCTGACGACCTACGGCATCCACCGGGACAGCGGCGGACCCGGCGCCTGGCGCGGCGGTTGCGGCATCGTGCGCGAGTACGAGATCCTGGCGGAGGACGCCGTGCTGGCGGTCCGCATGGACGGCGTGACCAACCCGCCCTGGGGCGCAGCCCGCGGCCTGCCCGGCGGGCCGCCGCGGGCCGTGGTCAACCCCCACACGCCCGGCGAGCGCGTGCTCGCCCCGTTGTCGGACGGCAACCGCCTGCACCGCGGCGACATCCTGCGGATCGAGACCGGCGGCGGCGGCGGGCGCGGCGACCCGTTCGGGCGCGACCCGGACATGGTGCTGCGCGACGTGGAGGAGGGCTACGTGTCAGCCGAGGCAGCACGACGCTGCTATGGCGTCGTGGTTCGGGACGGCGCGGTGGACGCGGCGGCGACTGGGGCCGCACGAGGCCGCTCGGTCGCCGTGAACCAGATGGGCCACGCCGATGCTCTCGCCTGACACGCCGCAACTGGCCGGCCCGCTCCCTGTTTCGGAGGGAGAGGGAGCAGAAGCGGCGCGCACCCCGCGCCTTGCCCTTGCGGTGGACATCGGCGGCACCTTCACCGACGTGACGCTGCACGACCCCGCCACCGGCCAGGTCTGGCGCGCAAAGGTGCCCAGCGTGCCCGCCGATCCCAGCCGCGCCTTCATTGCCGGGATGCAGGCCACCCTGGCCCTGGCCGGGGCGCCGCCGTCCGCCGTCGCCCGGGTGCTGCACGGTACCACCGTCGCCACCAACCTCATCCTGGAGGGCAAGGGCGCGAAGACGGCGCTGGTGACGACCGCCGGGTTCCGCCACGTCCTGGACATCGGTCGCCAGGACATCCCGCGCAGCGCCAACCTGTACGCCTGGCGCAAGCCGCGCCGCCCCGTGCCGGCGTCCCGCGTGTTCGAAGTCGACGAGCGGATCGGCCCCGATGGCGCCGTCCTGCTGCCGCTGGACGAGTCGGGCATCGCCGTGGCAGCGGAAGCGTGCCGGCGCCACGACGTGCAGGCTGTGGCCGTCTGCCTGCTGCACGGCTTCGTCAACCCCGTGCATGAGCGCCGGGTCGTGGAGCTGCTCCGCGCCACACTGCCCGGCGTCGCCGTGACGGCGGCAACCGACGTGCTGCCGGTGGTCCGTGAGTACGAGCGCACCCTGGCCATCATCCTGAACGCCACCGTCATGCCGCCGGTCTCCACCTATGTCGGCCGCCTGGCCGAGCGGCTGCAGGAGGCCGGCGTCCATGCGCCACTGATGCTGATGCAGTCAAACGGCGGCGTCGCAGGCGTCGCCACCATCCGCCGCGCACCGGCGCTGACCGCCCTGTCCGGCCCGGCGGCCGGCGTCATTGCCGCCGCCCACATCGCCACTGCTGCAGGCTTCCCCGATGTCATCACCGGCGACGTGGGCGGCACCAGCTTCGACGTGTCCCTGGTCGCGAACGGCCAGCCGCAGCTTGCGGCGCAAAGCACCATCGACTTCGGCCTGGTCATTCGCACGCCGATGATCGAGATCACTACCATCGGCGCAGG
>CALMAB010000064.1 GCA_937858325.1 uncultured Acetobacteraceae bacterium | reverse complement strand
GCGGCTCAGACCGCCATCAGAATGGCATCAGCCCTTTTCGCCCGAAATCGGCAGGATCTCACCCACATTCTCGTTTCTTACCGTACGTTTTCGCAGCGATAGGCCTTCCAACCCTAATTGCATCCGTTGCAGGCGCGCGTGGCTGAAATGTAGTTTCGGTTCCGCTGCCATCGGACCCCGTTCATCGACGTGCTGACCCGCCAGGGCCATTCAGTTCTGATTACACGGTGCCGAGGGCGAGCAGCTGATCAAAGCTGACGGCGTTGGCGTAGAGCGCCAGGCTTACGTTCTGGACGCCGTTGGCGCGAAGGACGTTGAGGGCGACCGAGCGCATGCGGGCCATCACGCCGGGCCGCGTGCGGATGCGGCTGGCGTCCTCGCCCAGGGTCACATCCCGGACGTAATGGGCGCGGTTCTCAATGCCCCAGTGAGAGCGGATGGCGCTGCCCAGGACCTTGGCGCCGTGGCGGGCCTGGCAGGGGTAGTAGCCGACCTCCTCGCGCGTGGCCCACAGGCCGGTGCGAGTGTCCTTGAGGTAGGTCAGGCGCGACACGCGGGCGACGCAGCTGACCAGCGCCTGCCAGGGTTCGTCCAAAAGGCCCTCGGTGTCGAACACCTCGACGCCGCGGTGCTCCTGGCGTCCGTGGCGTCCGCGATCCACGGTTTCATGGCTGTCAAAGGGGCAGCCAGCGGCGCAAACTCCGGCCAAGGCTGCATGCAGGGTGGGCTGGTTGTCCTTGACGCGGACCAGCAGGGCGTTGCCGGTCGCCGCCGCCTGCGCAAAGCTGTCCCTCTGGCAATGCAGCGCATCGCCGGTGAACAGCACGCCGGTCAAGCCAAGCTCGGCCATCAGCCTCGGCACCGCTGCGATCTCGTCCGGCGCCCCAGCCAACTCCTGGTGCGCCAGGACCAGGGCGGTGTCGCTGGCGAACGCGCTGAGCACGTGGACTGCCTTGCGGTCGGTCAGGTGATCGAAGCTGCCACGCAGCGTCTTGCCATCGAGCGCGACCGTGCGCAGCGCTTCTGGAGCAGGGCGTGCGTTCAAGTCGCGGGCATGGTGGCGGAAGGCCGTTTCGAGATCGCCGCCGCCAAGCGCCAGGAACAGGTGCCGCAGGGTGTTCACCGCCGGAGCGCGCCGGAAGCAGGCACCGAAGACGGCGTTCAGGCGCTCGCGCTGCAGGGCCATGAAGGCGACGATCTTCTGGTACGACGTCGCGCCCGCAAGCGTGGCCAGGACCGAGAACAGCAGCAGGTGGCTCATGCTGTAGCGCTGGCCTTGGGCACGGCGCGGGTCAGGCACCTCGGCGAGGGCGGCAAGCAGGGCGGCGAACGGCACAGGGCGACCTCACAAAACAGGATGGTCGCCTCCATACAGCCGCTACATTGCCCCGACGCCGCTCACGCCCGGGCGGCAATGGCAGAACTGAATGGCCCTGGGGTTGGGCATACCCGAACCCTCTTCGGCCTGTCGAATGGTGGAGGTCGGGCGGAATCCGCCCTCGTATCCGTCGCGGTAATGGACGTGCTATTCCACGTGCACAACGTCGTGGTCGTCCACCACTCGTTCTGCGGCATGACCTCCATCAGTCCGGACCTGGTGATCGGGCATTTCCACGATCACCATCACGCCGAAATCGCAGGCAAGTTCGATCACGACAGCCTCGCCATCATGGATTTCGAGGAATCGATCAAATATGACCTCAAGCTGCTCCGCGCGAGCCCAGCCGTGCCCAAACACGTCAAGCTCTACGGCTTCTTCTACGAAATCAATTCCGGCGACTTGATCGAAGTCGCGCGGGACATCCCCGCCTGACGACGTCATGAGGCTGCAGTGAGTTGCGGCTTACGGAGCATCTCGAGCGGTCGACATCCCGCGGAGCTAAATGCCATGTCCAATCCCGTGACCATCGGAGGTCTTGTCGCGCCGGATTCGGCTCTCAGCCGACAGGCGGCGGCCCTGGCTGCACGCGCCCATGCGCCCGCTCTCCTTCATCACGTGCATCGGACGTGGTGGTTCGGCGAGTTCATCGGCCGTCAGCGGTCGATGAGATAC
>CALMAB010000063.1 GCA_937858325.1 uncultured Acetobacteraceae bacterium | reverse complement strand
ACCGCAGCCGCAGCGCCACCGCGTCCGGGGCGAACCCGCTGAACAAGACGGTGTAGATCGCGCCGATGCGGTTGCAGGCGTGGATGGCCGCGAAGGCTTCGGGCAGGTTCGGCAGGTAGATCGCCACCACGTCGCCCCGCCCCACGCCCAGCGCGCGCAGGCCATTGGCGCAGCGGGCCACCTGGTCCCGCAGCGCGCGATAGGTCCACCGGCGGACATCGCCGGGTTCGCCTTCCCAGATCACCGCGTCGCGGTCCGCGGCGGCGGGGTTCTCGGCATGGCGGTCCACGCAGTTGTCGGCCACGTTCAGCAGGCCGCCCGAGAAAAAGCGGAAATCGCCGAACCCGCCCTCGCGCAGCGTGTCCCAGGGGCGCATCCAGCGCATGTGGCGGGCGGCCCAGGCCCAGTACTGGTCCGGCCCCTTCGCCTCCGCCGCCCGCGCCTCCGCCAGCAGGGCGGCCTGGCGGTCCAGGCGCCACCGGTCCGGCAGCGGGCGCAGGGTCGCACTGGTCAGGGCGGCGATGGCGTCCAAGATGGTCGTTTCCTGCTCGTGCTGGCCGCCGCGCGTTGTCGGGCGGTTTGACCGGACGCTAGTTTGGCAGGTTTCGGCCCGTCAAGGACAGCGGCACGCGGACGCGCCGGGGGCGTCGCATCATCGCGCCGGGGCGCCTATGTTTCCGCCGTGCCGCCCGTCGATCAGAGAAAGGTGCCTGCCATGACCGACCCAGGGCGAGCCGCCCCCCTGCTGTTCCGGCATCCCGAGCCGCCCACGCCCGGCACGCCGGTCATGGTCGCCGAGGGGATCGAATGGGTGCGGCTGCCGCTGCCGTTCCGCCTGGACCACGTCAACGTGTTCCTGATCGAGGACGAGGGCGGCGTCGCGGTGGTCGATACCGGGATCGGCGACGACGCGACGCGCGCCTTGTGGAGCGCGCTGCTGGACGGCCCGCTGCAGGGCCGCCCGATCACCCGCATCATCGCGACCCACTTCCACCCGGACCACGTGGGCATGGCCGGCTGGCTGGCCGAGCGGACCGGCGCCCCGCTGCTGATGAGCCAGACCGAGTACCTGACCTGCCTCACCATCCAGCTCGACCCCGACGCCGCGAACGCCGAGCCGTACCGCGCCTTCTACCTGGCGCACGGCCTCGACCCGGCGGTGGCGGACCGGCTGCTGACCAACGGGCACCGCTACCTGCGCATGATCACCGGGCTGCCGCGCACCTTCCGCCGGCTGATCGCGGGCGAAACGCTCCGCATCGGCGGGCGCCGCTTCGACGTGCTGAGCGGCGGGGGGCACTCGCCGGAGCAGGTTCTGCTGCACTGCCCGGCCGACAAGCTGCTGCTGGCGGCGGACCAGGTGCTGGCGCGCATCTCGCCCAACATCAGCGTGCAGGCCAACGACCCCGAGGGCGACCCGCTCGGCATCTTCCTGCGCTCGCTGGCGGCGCTCCGGGAGGCGATTCCCGCCGACACCCTGATCCTGCCGGGGCACAACCTCCCCTTCGTCGGCCTGCACGCCCGGCTGGACGAGCTGGCGGCCCACCACGCCCTGCGCTGCGACGCGATCCTCGCCGCCTGCCGAAACCGGCGCTTAACGGCGGCGGAGCTGGTGCCGGTGGTGTTCGGCCGGCCCATCGACGACCCGCACCAGATGAGCTTCGCGTTCAGCGAGGCGCTGGCCCACGCCAACCTGCTGCTGCGCCAGGGCCGGCTGGCGTTTGGGGGCGGGCGCTACGGGACCACATCAATGGATTAAGGGGCAGCGCCCCTCGCCGAGCGGGCGCGCGGCCTCCTCGGCCGGGATTTCGCGAATCGGCTCTAATCGGCTGCTCGCGCTGGGCGCGGCGCGATAGGAACTGCATGGCCTTTCCAGGACGGCTGCTGCAGCCTCTGCCATACGCCCACTCAGTTTCTGAACTTCGGCCTATAAAACCTGCCCATGCTTCGGCCGACCGGTTCAACGTCATGCCGCGCCGGTACCTGGCCTATTACAGGCCGGCTGAGGCGTTCAACAAAACGCTCAACCCATTCGATACCAAAATGTGTTGCAGCTTGTTTTCCTATAGGCTATGAATGTTTTCTTCAATGGAATGGAAAGGAGGCTGACATGGCAGATTTAACAGGCGAAGTGAATGTTCTCGATTATGGTGCAGACCCGACAGGCGCTGCCGATAGCACGGCCGCGTTCAACAACGCTTTTGCAGCCGGATCGGTTGTGGTGCCCTTCGGCAAGTATCTCGTCTCCAACATCAATGTCGCGGGCCGTGGACACATCCGGGGCAGTGCTCCACTTGGGTACACTGGCGACAGCAGTACGAGCGGTCTTACGGGAAGCTACAGCAAGCCTGTACTCCTTGCAAAAGCCGGGTCTGGTCAGCCGATCTTCAACATGTCGAACAGTCGTTATGCCACGATTGAGGGCCTTTACCTTTATGGGAATGGCTTTGGGGGCGTGGGTGGAGCGCGTGGCATAGGGTCAGGCGCCTACAACCCCACTATCCGCGACTGCACGTTTGACTCGTTTGATTTTGGGTACGGCGACGATATGAAAACGAGTGGTGGTCAGCTTCTCAACAATCAGTTCATGAAGTGCAACACCGCCATTAGTGGTCTGGAAGACGCCTTGGTGATGGGAGGTGCGGTTAGTGCCAACACGACCGGCATCCATCTTTGGGCAAGCTCGGTGAACATCATCGGCGTACGAGTTGAGTTCAATATTCGGAACGGAATCCTTGTCGGCACCAATAACAACACAAGCTTTATCCAGATCACAGGCGGGTTGATGGATGCCAACGGGGTTTGTGGTATCTCATTGTACCAATCAGGTGGCATTATCATTAACGGCGTCATGTTCAGGCGCTCGGGGCTCCCAACAAACGGCGCCGGATCTTCTCATATCACCATGGACGGATGCTCGCAGGTCATCGTCAGCGGGTGCCATACGTCACACGGCGTGGGCGATGACGGTTCTGGGAGTGACTCTCCCAGCACATCGGTGATTTTCAATAACAGCAACAGCCAGATACAATTTGTTGGGAATCGCCTACGAGGCCACACAGTAGGCAATTGGTATACCGGCACTTTGCCAACTGTTGATTTTATCAACGTTGGTAATTTGACCTAGTTTTTTGTCCTCCCGCTTGCACTTTGATTCCTTCTTCTGCTTAGAAGCCATGGTCGTCTACTTGGCCGAGTGGATCGGAGCAGAGATGCGGACCAAAGTGCGGCGGGCACGCCAAAGCGGACCTAGAAAGGACGCAGCCACGTCCGCCTGGAAACCAAGGCTTGGCTTAGCGGCTAGAAGGGTAGAGAGGCTGGTTCCTGCAAGATCAACATACCGAAACGAAGGGATTGCACCCGCCCAGCCACAACGCTACACCGAACTTAGTTGTGTACGAAAGAACGTAGAAGAGCGGGCATGGCGAGGCAAAACAACTTTCATTTTGTGCGCTTGGCCGCCGCAAGCCTTGTCGTTGTCGCCCACTCCCACGGCCTGCTCGCCTTGCCTGTGCCGAGTTGGTTCGGCGTCCGCGTATCCGCTTTCGCCGTGCGCATCTTCTTCGTCGTAAGCGGCTACCTCATTTGCGAAAGCTGGAACCGCGACGCATCGCTTATTCGCTACCTACTGCGCCGCTCTCTCCGTATCCTGCCCGGCTTGGCCGTGGTCGTCGTCCTAAGCGCCTTCGTCCTCGGCCCCTTGCTGACCGAATGCTCCCTTGCCGAGTACTTCGCCGACCCTCGATTCGCACAATACTTCTGGAACATCGCCTTCGCGCCCTCGTACGCCCTGCCCGGCGTCTTCGCGCACAACCCGCTCAACGCCGCTGTCAATGGCTCGGTGTGGACCCTTCCCGCCGAGTTCGCGATGTATCTCCTTCTCCCGCTTTACGGGACGGCGGCGTTCCCGCTTTGCCGCCGGGTGCTGCTGCCCCTGGCCCTGGTCAGCCTGGGCGGGGCGGGGTACTACTTCGCCCTGCGGCCTGCCGAGATGCAGCCCGCCGCATGGTGGAGCAGCGTGCCGCAACTCCTGCGCTGGGCGCCCTACTTCGTGGCGGGAGCCGCAGTGCGGGTCTGGCAGTTTGAGCGATTTCTGAACCTGCACGCGGCGATGGCGGCGCTGGCGCTGCTTTCCTTCACGTCCGGAAGCGTTCAGCTTCATGAAGCGTTGCTGCTTCTGCTCACCCCGTATGTCGTGCTTGCCTTCTGCCTTACTCCCAGCCCGGTCCTGCAGTGTTTTGGCCGCTGCGCCGACACTTCTTATGGAGTTTACCTTTATGCTTATCCGATCCAGCAAACGCTGATTGCGTGCTTCGGCCCCGACCTCCCCGCGTTGGCCCTGACTGCTGCCGCGATGCCGCTGAGTTGGCTATGCGGCTTTGCTTCCTGGCACGGGGTGGAGAAGCGCGCGCTACGGCTGAAACCACGGCGACCTCCCACCCAGCCCTCGTCTTGCCGCGTGGTAACACCGGAGCCTCAGCGGGCGGAGCCGGTTTGGCGGTCCTGACCCAACACTTTGGTCACGATAACCGCTTCGAGCAACAAAGTGGACGGACAGCGCCGACGGGGCGGACGCCGGGCCGCACGATCACCGCGGCGGACATCGGCGCGTTCGCCGGGCTGACCGGCGACTACAACCCCGTGCACACGGACGAGGCGTTCGCGCAAGCGACGGAGTTCGGCGCCTGCGTCGCGCACGGCCCGATGGGAATCGGGATGGCGTTCGGGCTGGCCTCCCGGCTCGACCTGATCGACGGCACGGTGATCGCGCTGCTCGGCGTTTCCTGGGACTTCAAGGCGCCGGTCCGGCCCGGCGACACAATCCATGCCGACATCACGGTCGCGGAGATGCGGGCGGTGAAGCATCCGGACCGGGGATTGCTGGGTCTCGGCATCGCGCTGGTGAACCAGCACGGCGCGGTGGCGCAGGCGGGAACGGCCCGGCTGCTGATGCGGCGGACGGCGTTGGACGCGGCGCGGTGGGGCGAGCTGGACGGCGCCCTCAATCCCGCCAGTCCACCACCTCCGTGATCGGCGCGCGGTTGGTGCGGAACCCGTTGGCCGGGTGCGCCTGGTCGGGGAAGCCGAACGAGATGCCGCACACGACCAGGCGGTGGTCGGGCAGGCCGAAGTAATCCCGCAGCCACGGGCTGTACGCCGCGACCGCCGCCTGCGGGATCGCGGCCAGCCCGAGGGACTGCGCCGCCAGCAGGAACACCGAAACATAGCCGCCGCAGTCAATGGCGCCATAGGTGCCGAGGTCGCGCTCCGTGGTGATCAGCGCGAAGTGCGGCGCGCCGAAGAACCGGAAGTTCTCCCGGCCTTGCAGCGCGGAGCGCACGCGGTCGCCGCGCTCGATCCCCACGGCGCCGTAGAGCTGGTAGCCGCATTCCCGCCGCCGGGCCAGGTATTCCCCCCGGTAGGCGGCGGGGAACGGCAGGTCCGGCTGGTCGGGGACGCCCGTTGCTCCGTGCGCCGACAGCGCCTGCGCCAATTGCCGGGTCGCCTCGCCCGAGGTGAGCGTCACGCGCCAGGGCTGGGTGTTGCACCAGGACGGGGTGCGCTGGGCCATCTCCAGCAGGCGCTCGATGGTCGGGCGCGGCACGGGCGTTGCCGCGAAGCCGCGGCAGCACCAGCGGCTGCGCAGCAGGCCGTCGAGCACGGGCGCCTCCGCGCCGGGGGTGGTCGTGTCCATGGGCCGTTCTCTACATGCGCTTCGCGACCTCTTCCAGCATCACCTCGGTCGCGCCGCCGCCGATGGACTGGATGCGCGCGTCCCGCACCATGCGCTCGATGGCGCTTTCGCGGAGGTAGCCCATGCCGCCGTGGAACTGCTGGCAGG
>CALMAB010000062.1 GCA_937858325.1 uncultured Acetobacteraceae bacterium | reverse complement strand
CCACGAAGCGCACGTCCGGCCGGTCGATCCCCATGCCGAAGGCGATGGTCGCCACCATGATGACCGCTTCGCCGCTGCGGAACCGGGTCAGCGCCACGCGCTTCTCCATCGCCGACAACCCGGCGTGGAACGGCAGCGCCGTGAACCCCTCCGCCTTGAGCCGGAGCGCCGTTCGCTCGGTCTTGTTGCGGCTCCCGCAATACACGATGCCGGCCTGGCCCTTGTGGCGGGCCAGGAACGCCGACAACTGCTTGGCCTCGCTCTCCTTCGCCTGCGCCGCGATGTGCAGGTTGGGGCGGTGGAAGCTCGCAGTGAACATCTCGGCCTCGTCCATGCCGAGCGCGTGCAGGATGTCGATGCGGGTGCGTGGGTCGGCCGTCGCGGTCAGCGCGATGCGCGGCACGCCGGGGAAACGCTGCGCGACCCGCGCCAGGCCGCGATACTCCGGTCGGAACTCATGGCCCCAGGCCGACACGCAATGCGCCTCGTCGATAGCGATCAGGGCGATTCGCTGCCGGGCCAGGCGGTCGAGCGTGCCGGGCATCGACAGCCGCTCCGGCGACACATACAGCAGGTCCAGCCGGCCCGAGTCGAGATCGGAAGCGACCACCCGCGCGGCGTCGATCTCGACCTCGGAATGCAGCGCCCCGGCCGCGATGCCGAGCTGACGGAGGGCCGCAACCTGGTCGTCCATCAGCGCGATGAGCGGCGACACGACGATGGCCGTGCCGGGCCGGCACAGCGCGGGAACCTGGTAGCACAGGCTCTTGCCGCCGCCGGTCGGCATCAGCACAAGCGCATCGCCGCCAGCCACCACCCGCTCGATGGCTGCTTCCTGCAGTCCGCGGAACGCCGGGAAGCCGAACACGCGGCGCAGCACGTCGCGCGGCGCGATCCGGCCTTCAACAATGTCATGAGCCGGCATCGCGGGCCTAGTAGATGTCGATCGTAACCCGGCGGCTCTCGACGCCCGGGTCGCCCCCGACCGAACCCTTGGGCCGCAGGCTGATGCGGCCGCGGTCCACGCCATTCGCCGCCAGCGTGTCCGCCACGACCTGCGCCCGCAGCTTCGACAGGGTTTGGTTCGCAGCGGTCGAACCAATGCGGTCGGCGTATCCCGCAACCACGACCCTGTGGCCCGGCGCCCCTTGCGCGGCGCGGCCGGCATCAGCGATCACGCCCAAAGCGGCATCGTCAAGGTCCGCCGAAAACGGCGTGAAGAAAACGACATAGGTCGGCCCCAAAGGCTCAGCGGGCACCGCCGTGCAAGCAGCAAGCCCCGCCAGCAGAAGCCCAAGCATGGCAAGGCGGCGGGGCGGTAGGCTGCATGATGCTGCCATGGGATTCACAGCCAAGTCCTTCACAACGTTCAACATCTGTCCTTCATGCTTACCCGAAGCCGCTGCCGTCAACCGTTCAAGCCGCAGCCGCCACGGCGCGCCCCGCCGAAAGCCGGAAGATGCGGTCCAGGCGCTCCACGCCGATCAGGCGATGGACGATCAGGATCACGGTCCGGCCGGCGGTCACGTCATTAAGTGTCAGGAGGAATGCGCGCTCCGTGGCGAAATCCAGCCCCGTCGCCGGCTCGTCCAAGATCAGGATCGGCGCCTGCGACAGCAGCGCACGCGCCAACGCCAAACGTCGCCCTTGCCCGCCTGAGACCTGCAGCCCGCCCTCGCCGATCCAGCTGTCAAGCCCGTCCGGAAAGCCGCGCACCGTGTCGGCGATCCCGGCCCGGTCCAGCGCAGCCCAAAGCTCGGCGTCCGTCGCGTCGTCGCGGGCCAGCGCCAGGTTGGCCCGCACCGTGTCGCTGAACAGGTGGGTGTCCTGGCTCAGCCATGCGATGCGCGACCGCACGTCCTCTGCGCAAAGGCGCGCGACATCGACGCCGCCCAGCAGCACGCGCCCGGCTTGAGGCGCCGCCACCTTGAGCGCCAAGGCGGCCAGGGTCGATTTGCCGGACCCGGATGGCCCCAAGATCGCCACCCGGCTTCCTACCGGGATGTCGAGCGTGAGGCCTTCCATCACCGTCGGGCGGTCCGGGCGCCAGCGGAAGCCGACGCCCTCGAACCGCAGCGAGGTGCTGCTGGGCAGTGGTGCCGGCTCGGCCGGATCGCCCGCGCCGACCCCTGTTGCGGCCGTGGTGATGCGGCCCGCCGCCGCCGCCGCATAGCCGGCCAAGGCGCCGGCCCGCGGCATCCCGCCGACAACCTCGAACGCGGCCAAGGTCAGGAACAGCC
>CALMAB010000061.1 GCA_937858325.1 uncultured Acetobacteraceae bacterium | reverse complement strand
CGCCCAGGTTGGCCAGCACCCGCCACTCGGCGATGCCGATGCCGAACTGCACGAGGTAGGCGCGGGACGCGCTGGCGGAGATGCGGTTGGAGATCGTGTTCAGGTAGAACGGGGCGTAGCTGCTCAGGTCGAGCGGCTGCTGCAAGGGCGTCCGGGACGGCATGTCTCCCTCCTTAGCCACCTTCGACGCGCGCCGCAAAGCGCCGCAGCGAAGGGGGCGTAGGTGCGGACCCAGGTCGCCATCATCGGCGCCGGCCCGGCCGGGCTGCTGCTTGCCCATCTGCTGCACCTCGACGGCATCGAGAGCGTGGTGATCGAGGCGCGCAGCCAGCACTACGCCGAGAACCGCATCCGCGCCGGCGTCCTGGAGCACCACGTGGTGGACGTGCTGGACCAGACCGGCCTCGGCGCGCGGATGCACCGGGAGGGCCTGCGGCACGAGGGCACGGGGCTGCTGTTCGGGGGCAAGCTGCACCGGATCGACTTCCAGGCCTTGGTCGGCCAGTCCGTCATGGTTTATGGCCAGCACGAGGTCGTGCGGGACCTGATCGCCGCCCGGCAGGCCGCCGGGGCGCCGCTGCTGTTCGAATGCGCGGACGTGTTGGTGTCCGGGTTCCAGGGCGGCAGCCCGGAGGTGCGGTTCACCCAGGGCGGCCAGGCACACACCCTGCACTGCGACGTGATCGCCGGGTGCGACGGGTTCCACGGGGTCTGCCGCCCGGCGCTGCCGCCGGGATCCTGGCGCGGCTACGACCGGGTGTACCCGTTCGGCTGGCTCGGCATCCTGGCGGACGCGCCGCCGAGCGCCGAGGAGCTGATCTACGCCAACCACGAGCGCGGCTTTGCCCTGTGCTCCCAGCGCTCGCCGACGGTGCAGCGCTTGTACCTGCAATGCGCGCCCGACGAGGAGGTGGAGGCGTGGTCCGACGACCGCATCTGGTCCGAGCTGGGCACCCGCCTGGCCTGCGACGGCTTCCAGCTGCGCACCGGGCGCATCTTCCAGAAGGGGGTGACGCCCATGCGCTCCTACGTGGCGGAGCCGATGCAGTGCGGGCGGCTGTTCCTGGCGGGCGACGCCGCGCACATCGTGCCGCCCACGGGGGCGAAGGGCATGAACTCCGCCGTTGCCGACGTGCTGCTGCTGTCCCGTGCCATCGGGCGCTGGTACGGATCAGGGGACGATGCGGGGCTGGAGGGTTACTCGGCGGCGGCGCTGCGGCGGATCTGGAAGGTGCAGCGGTTCTCCTGGTGGATGACCACGCTGTTCCACCGTTTCGACGGCGCGTCAGACTTCGACCGCCGGGTTCAGCTGGCGGAGCTGGACTACGTGGTCGGCAGCCGCGAAGCGTCGGCGGCGCTGGCGGAGAACTACGTGGGGCTGCCGCTGACGTAGCCGACACGTCACCGGGGCGCCGCGGTTGCCGCGGGGCGACGTCCAACTTGCGCTGCGGGCGCCCTGGGGACAGATCGCCTCCGCTTCCGATCCGCGTTGAAGTCGGCGGCTGCAAATCCTTTGCCCGCACGTGCCTGGCAGCGCTCGTCGGCTCGGGCCGATCCGGCAAGATCGATCCCGAAGTCCCGCCGCGTGGTCACCAGGAGTTCGGCGTCCAGATGTATCGTGTTGACCAGGTGCATCGCCGGCAGCAGGCCGGCACCACCAGCTTGTCGGACCGAGGCCGCGGTTTCGTCAGCTCCCGTGGTGTGATTTCGGGACCGGCGACGGTGTAGGGATTGGGTGGCCATCGGATCGGCGGTTCAGGGTGGAGTGGCGACGCACCAACCCTGGCCCAAGAGGCCCCGACGACCGAGGACAGGCTACCGCTGGCCGAGCTTTTGGCCAAAGCCGGAGGTGACGACTTCCTGCGCAGCGTGGCTGAGGCCGTGGTGCAGTTGCCGGTGGAAACGGACGTGGACGGCCTGATCCCTTGCAGCGTCAGCAACGCTCTCGCGTTGCGAGAGCTGGGCGCTGGACGGCGCGAGCGCACGGCCGAGCGGGCCACCTATCGCAACGGCTACCGGGACCGGACGCTGGACACGCGGCTGGGCAGCCACTTTCCGCCGTTCCTGGAGCCGCGCAAGACGACGGAGAAGGCCATGGCGGCGGTCGTCCAGGCGAAACGCACAGCGTTTGCGCCGGGAAGCCTGGCGCAAACCCTTCGGGTTTCGCCGGGATCGGCGGCGTCTCGACCCGGCGCGTGGATGATCTGGTGCATGCGACGTCGCGAAATGGGTGGCGGTGACCGTGGTCCCGTTGTTGAGGACCACGATACGGATCACCACTTCAAAGGACCCGGAATCCCTTTCAGCGGCGTCCAAGGCGGCTCCGGTCCCGGCGAACGCACCCCTCCACAAGCACCAGCCACCACAGCACGCCCGAGCCGCAGCAGATGCGGCCGGTTGCCGTCCGTCACTCACAGCGACCGGCACCGGAAGTGGGCGGAGCGGCGGCACCCCGGCGTTTTGATCTGACCGGGCTTGGCTGGCCTGTGTTGCGCGCGGGCGGTTGGCGGTCTCGACCAAGGTCATGGCGACGGTCCCGTGCCGGGCGCCCCCGTCCAAGCCGGCTTCATGATGCCGGGTTTCTGACATTTGAAGCCGTGGTCACCTGTCCGAGCATCCCGCCCGCGCCGCCTTTGTGCATGTGCGGCAGTCAACGACCTACCAAGTGGCCAACAACCTGGAAAGCCAGCGGTGGCAATACGGGTTGGTGGACCGCGCGCGGCAACTGGGCTGGAGCGACGTTCAGGTTGTCATTGACGATCTTGGCCGACCTGGCGGCGGAACGGTCCGTCCCGGAGTTTGCCGGACGGCGGACGCGGCGAAGCCGGGCAGAAGCTGGTCGCCCTGATCGGGAGTTTCAGCACGGCGCCGCTGCGGTATGCACCATCCGCCTCCATCGGAGACTCTGTTCCACCCGGACGCTGCCGGCGGGCCGTGAACGCGCCTGACCATGTTCGGTCAGGCGCGAGCGTCTGTCGTCGCCTATACCTCCGGCCCGGGCTCGCCAAACGACGGCGACGGCGATGGCGGCGACGCCGAAGGCCCGCCTTGGCCGAGCTCGGTCCTGCGGTCCTGGTAATTGCTCATGTATTGCTGGGTATGACCAGATTGCCACTGCTCTTTCTGGTAACCTTGGAACTCCGCCCAGGGTGCCTGGCCACCGGCCGGCGCCTCGAACTTGTTGCTGAAAACAGGCGGTGCCTGCAAACCCTGCTGTGCGCCCTCGGTCATCGCTTGGTGGGTTTGCTTGGCATTCACCCACTCGAGGTGTTCCTGGTCCTGTGCGTAGAGTCGTGCTCCGGTGACGGGCGGCGCGCCGGGATTCTCTTCGTTGCGCCGGTTAGCCGCTTGCTCGTACCCGCCGTTGTCCTTCTGAGAAGTGACCTCTTGGAGATCCTGACGGTTGGCCGCATTGTGGACTTCGAATGCTGCCACACCTTGCATGTGCCCTGCGTCAGCATTCTGGGGGTGAAACGGATCAACCATGATGCTATGTTTTGTGGGGTTATACAGGCCCTGTTGGCCTGTATTGATCCTATCATAGGTTAAGTCGAGCGAGTTCCTCCCGTTGTTCGTGGCGGTGCCGAGGGTGTTGTGGAAGGAGGGAGACCTCGCATCGAGGTCGCGGATATACTGCGTCGTCTGGTTCTGGGCATTGACGATGCGTTGCGCACCGGAAGGTGAGTCCCGGAAGTGCACCGCGTCGATCGGCGTCCGCTGCGGCGTACTCGGCCCGACGGACGGAACGCCCGGGGCCTGCCCGGAAGAGTGCGCCGGGGACGCGGGAGCGGCCGGACTTTCGAGCCGGCCCTGCCCGGACAAGGTTTGCGACTCCATGTGGCTCTGGAAGCTCCCTGGCCCAGTTGCGGGCGTGGCGCCCGGGCGCTCCCCAGCATGGGGACGCACGTTTTGGAGCGGGACCTCCTGTTGCGGAGGAGTAGGGGTAGGGGTAGGGGAGTGACTGGAATCCCTCAAGCAGCTCAATAAGGCGCCCATTGGCTTTCTCCTGTTCTCGACGGGCACCCCCTCGGGAACCCCGCCGCGGCCCAGCGACGTGCCTGCCTGCCAACAGATTAGTGCCCGCAACTTAACGCGAACCTGACGTGGAGATGGGGTCGCGGCCGGCGGGATGCTGACGACCTGGCATCGGGCAAGGAGTGCTGCTCGGTTGAACCACTTGTCTCGCTGCGGTGGCCTTCCTCGACGGCAGGGGTTGCGCATGAAACTTCCCTCGCTTGCTGCGCCCTGACGCGTGGTGACGCGCCCTCGCGATTGCCGGGGAGTGGAGCGTGTCGGTCGAGAACTTGGGGCAGCACCTCAGATCGGACGGCAACTCGGCGTCGGGACGGCGGGCGAGCTGGCGCGACCAAGCGGCCGGGTCAAAGGGAAGCAACGGCGACGGTGCCCCGCTGGGTCAAGCACCCACTTCGTAGTCGCTGCGCCCCTTTTCCACGTCCACCAAACATGCGGACGCGCCCCGACCCGGCACCGCCGGGTCAGGGCGGTTGGGTCAAGAAGCCGCCGGCCCTTGCTGCAAGGCCGGATCGATTGCGCCCGTCACTGCGGATTGCGCGGCGCCCGAGGCGATGCCGGTCGGATCCACCATGCCGACGGCCGCGCCCGTCGCGGTTCCGGCAACATTGGCGCCCCAGTCCTTGCCGGCCTGGTGCAGGTCGCCGCCCTGGACGGCGGTGTTGGCGAAGTTGAGGCCGCCCGCCCAGTTGGCAGCCCCGACCTCGACGCCCGCCGACACGAGCTTGCCGACGCCGGGTATCTTGCCCGCCGTGTCGGCCGCGAGGTCGCCGATGCCCTGGGCGATGTTGGCGCCCGTCGTCAACATGCCGCTGGCCATGTCCTTGCCGGCCTGCTTGACGTCGCCGCCGGTCATCGCGGCGTCGGCGACGTTCGCCCCGCCGGAAACGCCGGATGCGGCCATGTGCATCGGCGCCAGCAGGGACTTGAGCGGTCCGGGCAGGTTGTCGAGCGCATGGGAGAACTTGCCGGCGACGCTGGAAATCCCGTGCGCGACCTCATGGCCGGCGTAGGTCAGGTTGTTCATGTTCGTGCCGTCCTTCTTGACGTGCCCGTCCTTTGTGGCGTCGAGGCGGTGATCGTCCTTCAGGGCGGAATAGCCGTCCTTGCCGAAGTCCTGCAGCAGCCCGGCCTCGGTGCCGTGCCGCGCATCCCCGTCCTTGGTGAAGCCTTCGACCTTGCCGTCATCCTTGACATCGCCCGACCGTTCGCCGCCATCGGAGGTCTTGGAGCCTTTGACGTAGTCCACGACCTTGGACGCCCGATAGGCCGCGTCGGGATCGTGCTCGAAGTCGCCGACCTGCTTTTTCAGGTTGTCCTTCACGTGGCTTTGGTTGCCGAGGTTCTTCAGCGTGGGGTTGTCGTCGATGATCTGCTCGGCGCTGCGCGTGTCGCCCGCCGGGCGCTTGTCATCAGCCGAAGGCTTGGGCGGAGCCGAGGCGCCACCCTGGGGCGTGCCGCCCACCGCGCCGGCGCCGGTAGGGTTGGTCCCGCCGGTCGAAGCCGCCAAAGCATCGGCTGGGTCTGCGGAGGACGGCATCATGCCGCCTGGCGCCGCCCCCCCCTCGCCGGAGCTGCCCAGGGATGCCGGAAGGCTGGAAGCAAGCGACGA
>CALMAB010000060.1 GCA_937858325.1 uncultured Acetobacteraceae bacterium | reverse complement strand
AGGCGACGCCGCGCCGCAGCGCCCAGCCTCGGGCGGCGTGGCCGAGCGGCCCCTCCGTCGCGATGTGCAGGGCATCGGGCCGGAATGCCTCAATCAGCGTGCTTACATGGCGCCCGGGCGCCACGGCCAGGCGGATGCTGGGATAGGTCGGCAGGGCCACCGTGCGGAACCGGTCAGGCCCGATCACCTCGGCCTGGTGGCCTATGGCCGCCAGCTCTGCCGTCACCGCCGACAACGTGCGTACCACGCCGTTCACCTGGGGATGCCAGGCGTCCGAGACGATCAGGACGCGCATGGCCGGGCCGGGCAGGACTGGTCAGGCGGCCTCCACCGGCGCAGACTCGCGCGGGGTGAAGAACGACAGCTTGTTGACGGCGGCCCAGTCCAGCAGTTCCAATCGCCCGTCGTGGTGTTCGACCAGGGCCGTGCAGCTTTCCACCCAATCGCCGTCGTTCAAATACAGGATGCCGTTCACCCGGCGCATCTCGGCATGGTGGATGTGGCCGCACACGACGCCGTCGAAGCCGCGACGCCCGGCCTCCGCCGCCAGCGCGGTCTCGAACAGGTCGATGGCTTTCACCGCGCCCTTGACCTGGCGCTTCATCCATTGCGACAGCGACCAGTAAGGGTAACCCAGCCGGCGCCGCAGCGCGTTGAACCAATGGTTGACGACCAGGGACGTGGCGTAGGCCCCGTCGCCCAGGACCGCCAGGAACCGGGCGTAGCGCACCACGCTGTCGAACGCGTCGCCATGGATCACCAGCAGCTTCCGGCCGTCCGCAGTGACGTGCGTCGCCTCGGGGCGGAGCGCGATGCCCGCGACCTCCAGCGTATGCGGGTCGATGGCGGTGGGCAGCCAGGCGCGGAACAGCTCGTCGTGGTTGCCGGGGATGTAGGTCACGGCGGCGCCGTTGCGGGCATGGCGCAGGATCAGGCGGACCACCTTGTCGTGGTTCGCGTCCCAGTACCAGGATTTGCGCAAACGCCAGCCATCCACGATGTCGCCGACCAGGAACAGGTGCTCGCACGACATCTGGCCCAAGAAGTCCGCGAGGAAATCGCTGCGGCAGCCGCGTGTTCCCAGGTGCGTGTCGGAAATGAACACGGCGCGGTATCGGTGGGCATTCTGCGGGGAGAAGGCGTTCATGCGACTGATCGAACCTCACTGAAGGGACAGCCCAGCTTTCACATCCGCCTATGACGGCAGCCCCTCGCGTTTGCACGTGAAGTTTCCATGAAGCGGCGGCATTCACCCGCTGCGCGAGACCCGAACAATAAAAGGCCGCCGGGTTGCCCCGGCGGCCCTTGTTCTTGCACGCTTGTTTTGCGCTTAGCGAGCTTGCTGGATCGCCGATAGGATCCACTGGCCGCCGCGCGAGCGCACGAAGGTCCAAAGCTCCGTCGCCATACTGCGCAGCGTCACGTCCCCGTCCACCACGCGCCCGGCCGAGTCGCGGGTCACGTCCAGCGAGGAAAAGCGCATCGCGACGGTCGCATACTCCCGCCCGCCTTCCGACCAGGCTTCCGACAGATCGCCCTGCTCCAGCTTGACGTGGGTGACGGTGTTGTGCAGGCCGCGGCTCGCCTGTTCCGACAGTTGCTCGCCGAAGTAGCCGACCATCTCCGGCGTCGCGACCCGACGCAGCGCGTTCATGTCCTGCGCCGACCACGCGGCCTGCACCTCGTGCAGCAGGCGGTCAAACGCCTCATAGTCGGGCCGGCCGATCTGCACGGCCGCCGCCGCCGGGCGTGCACCGCCGCCTACGCCGCCGCCGACCGGGCCAGAAGGCTGCTGCATGCGCGCGAAGCTGGGACCACCTGCCATCGCCGGCTGACGGCCGCCCATGAACCGGCGCACCAGCCAACGGATGGCGAAGAACAGCAGCGCGGCTTGCAGCAGGAGGCCGATGAAGCCCATGAAGCCCAGGCCGCCCGACCCGCCGAACATGCCGCCGCCGAACAACATGCTGCCGAGGCCCACCCCGAGCAGCCCGCCAAGCAGGCCGGACCCGAAGGCGGACCGTCCGCCAAATGCGGGCGACGCCGGCGCCGGGGCGCCAAAGCTCGGGGAAGGCGCCGAGCGCGGGGTCATGCTGCGCTCCATGGGCGCAGCCATGGAGGGCGCGGTGTTGGTCGTGGGCGGCGCGGAGAACGTGCGACCGCCGCGGCTGCCGAAGGAGCTTCCGCTCCCCGCCCGCGCGTCGGCGAGCGAGGGCGCGAGCGCCAGGGCAGCGACCGCGACGGCAGCGATGAGGGAAGAGGAGCGACGCATGTCAAGAAAACCTTTCCGGTTGACGCTGATGAATATAGTCCGATCCAGAGCTGAAAATAGGGGTCTGCTTGCCTTGCCGCGTTGACAAGCCCTCGGCTGCCAGCACAGTTGCAACCTAAATTCGAAAGAACCGGCACGGAGGAACGGGATGCGATGCTCAATCATTGCCGCGCTCGGCCTGGGCACGCTGTTGCTGGCCCACCCGGCCGCCGCGCGCCTGGTGCGGCTCGACATCCTGTCGCAGGAGCCGTTCGCTGACGGCGCGAGCTTCGGCAGCGCCGGCCCGTATGTCCGCGTGGAGGCCGTCGCCCACGGCGAGCTTGACCCCAAGGACCCCGCCAACGCCGGCATCGCCCTGTTGGACCGGGCGCCGCGCAACGCACGGGGCGCCGTCGAATACGACGCCGACGTGTTCATCCTGCGCCCGGCCGACCCGGCGCGCGGCAACGGCGCGCTGCTGTATGACGTGACCAACCGCGGCAACAAGTTCCTGATGTCCTGGGTCAACGACGCCCCGGAGCCTTCGTCCGGCACGGTCAACGACCCGCGCAGCCTCCCCGACGCCGGCAACGCCTTTACCTTCCGCCGCGGCGACACGATGGTGTGGTCCGGCTGGCAGCCCGAAGCCAGCCGGGCCAACCACGGCATGGCCATCCGGGTTCCCGTGGCGACCCAAGATGGCCTCCCCGGCGGCCTGCCCATCGTGGCCCGCATCCGGCACGAGTTCATCGTTGGCACCCGCGGCCCGGAGGCGGTGGGGCGCATCCGCCTGCCCTACCCCGTCGCAAACATGGACACCGCGCGCCTGACGGTGCGCAGCACCACCGCCGATCCCCCGACGCCGCTGCGGCCGGACGAGTGGGGCTGGGTGGACAGCAGCACCATCCAACTCCTGCCGTTCGGCACCTATCCGGCGGCGCGGCGCATCTACGAGCTGTCCTACGAGGCCACGCGCCCCGCCGTGAACGGCATCGGCTTCGCCGCCACGCGCGACCTGGTGAGCCACCTGCGAACCGAACCCGGCATCCGGCGCACGCTTGCGGTCGGCATCTCGCTCAGCGGGCGGTTCCTGCGGCACTTCCTCGACCTCGGCATGAACCGGGACGAGGCCGGTCGCCGCGTGTTCGACGGGGTGCTGCCGCACATCTCCGGCGCCGGCAAGGTGTTCGCGAACGAAGCATTCGCCATGCCGGGCCGCACTGCGACGCAGCACGAGGATCGGTTCTACCCGGAAGCCTGGCCGCCCTTCGGCTACGGCCCCAGCGCCAGCCTGCTGCGCGGGGACGGCAGCGACCCGCTGGTGATCGAGAGCAACACGTCCACGGAGTATTGGCAGAAGGGCGCGTCGCTCGTTCACACGGACGCCGCGGGCGCCGACGCGGCGCTGCCGCCGGGCGTGCGGGTGATGCTGGTGGCGGGG
>CALMAB010000059.1 GCA_937858325.1 uncultured Acetobacteraceae bacterium | reverse complement strand
GCTGGGCGCCGATTGGCTGGCCGGGGCGGTGGAGGCCGCCGGGCTGCCGGTGCCGCCTCTGCTGGCGCTGGCGCGCGGACGCTCGTTCTACCGCGTGCAGGATGGCGCGCTGCAATGCCTGACCCCGGCGGGCGAGTACGCGCCGGTCAAGAGACCCGAAGGCGTGCTGCTGCTGCCGGACATCAAGCGCGCGTCGAAGCCGGTGCTGCGCAACGCCTCCGCCAGCGTGTGGGACATCGGCGACGGCGTGCTGTGCTTCGAGTTCACCAGCAAGATGAACGCGCTCGACCCGGACATCCTGGGGCTGCTGGGCCAGGCATTGGCGCTGGCGGCGAAGTCCTGCAAGGGAATGGTGATCCACAACGAGGGGGAGAACTTCTCGGTCGGCGCCAACTTGGGGCTGTCCATGTTCGCCGCCAACGTCGCGGCCTGGCCGGTGATCGAGCAGCAGGTCGCTGGCGGGCAGGCAGCGTACAAGGCGCTGAAGTATGCCCCCGTCCCCGTGGTCGGCGCGCCGTCCGGCATGGCGCTGGGCGGCGGGTGCGAAATCCTGCTGCATTGCAGCGCGGTGCAGGCGCACGCGGAAACCTACATGGGCCTGGTCGAAGTGGGCGTCGGCCTGCTGCCGGGCTGGGGCGGCTGCAAGGAGCTGCTGGGGCGCTGGCAGGCGGCGCCTGGGCTGCCGCGCGGCCCGATGCCCGCGGTGGCCAAGGTGTTCGAGGTCATCTCCACCGCGCAGGTCAGCAAGTCCGCCGCTCAGGCGCGCGGCCTCGGCTTCCTGCGGCCCACGGACGGGATCACCATGAACCGCGACCGGCTGCTGTTCGATGCTAAGCAGCGGGTGCTGGCGCTGGCCGACGGCTATCAGCCGCCCAAGGCCTTTGAGTACAGTTTGCCGGGACCCGGCGGGCGCGTGGCGCTCGACCTGGCGGTGGAGGGCTTCGCCGCGGTCGGAAAAGCGACGCCGCACGACGTCGTGGTGTCGAAGCAGGTGGCCCGCGTGCTGACCGGGGGCGACGCCGACCCGCTGGACGTGATGACCGAGGACGACGTGACGGCGCTGGAACGCGAGGCCTTCATGGCCCTGGTCCGCAACCCCGCCTCGCTCGCCCGCACCGAGCACATGCTTGCCACCGGCAAGCCGCTCCGCAACTGAGGACGCAAAGCCATGGCAACCTACGCCGCCCCCCTCCGCGACATGCGCTTCGTGCTGCACGAGCTGCTGGACAGCAGCGCGCTGTCGGGCCTGCCGGGCTACGAGCAGGTGAACGGGGAACTGATCGACGCCGTGATCGAGCAAGCGGCGGCGCTGAGCCAGGAGGTGCTGTTCCCGCTCAACCTGTCCGGCGACGCGGAGGGCTGCACCTATGAGAACGGCGTCGTCCGCACGCCCAAGGGGTTCAAGGAAGCCTACCAAACGATGATCGAGGGCGGCTGGACCTCGCTCGCCTGCGACCCGGCCTATGGCGGCCAGGGGATGCCGATGCTGGTCAGCACGGTGTTCGAGGAAATGGTGTCCAGCGCCAACCTCGCCTTCGGCATGTACCCGGGCCTGTCGCACGGCGCCTACCGCGCGCTGCACGCCCACGGCACGGAGGCGATGAAGGCGGAGTACCTGCCGAAGCTCGTGGACGGCACCTGGTCCGGCACCATGTGCCTGACCGAGCCGCAGTGCGGCACCGACCTCGGCCTGATCCGCACCAAGGCGGAGCCAGCGGGCGACGGCAGCTACCGGATCAGCGGCACCAAGATCTTCATCAGCGCCGGGGAGCACGACCTGACGGAGAACATCGTGCATCTCGTGCTGGCCAAGCTGCCCGGCGCGCCCGCGGGAACCAAGGGCATCAGCCTGTTCCTGGTGCCGAAGTTCGTGCCCACGGCGGAGGGCAAGCCCGGCCCGCGCAACGGCGTGTCCTGCGGCAGCATCGAGCACAAGATGGGCATCAAGGCGTCCGCCACCGCCGTGCTCAACTTCGACGAGGCGCAGGGCTGGCTGGTCGGGCCGGAGAACGGCGGGATGCGCTGCATGTTCACCATGATGAACGCCGCGCGCCTCGCTGTCGGGATGCAGGGGCTGGGCATCGCGGAAACCGCCTACCAGTCCGCCGCCGCCTACGCCAAGGACCGCCGCCAGGGCAAGTCGGTGGCCCGCAGCGATGCCAAGGAAACCAAGAGCACGGACGCGACTCCCGCTACCCCGAACCCCGCCGACCCGATCATCGTGCATCCCGACGTGCGCCGGATGCTGCTGGAGTCCCGCTCGATGACGGAGGCCGGGCGCGCCTTGTCCTACTGGGTCGGCCTGGAACTCGACCGCGCCGAGCACCACCCGGACCCGGCGGTGCGCCAAGAGGCCGACGACTTGGTTGCCCTGCTCACCCCCATCGTCAAGGCCGCGCTGTCCGACCTGGGGTCGGAGGCGGCGAACAACGCGGTGCAGGTCTTGGGCGGCCACGGCTACGTCCACGAATGGGGCGTCGAGCAGTTGGTCCGCGACGCCCGCATCGCGCAGATCTACGAGGGCACCAACGGCATCCAGGCGCTGGACCTGGTGGGCCGCAAGCTGGGCCAGGACGCCGGGCGCCTGCTGCGCCGCTTCTTCCACCCGGTCAGCGCCTGGCTGGAAGCCCACGCCGAGGACCCGGAGCTTGCCCCGTTTGCCGGCCCGACCGCCAAGGCGTTCGGCCGCCTGCAGCAGGCGACGCTGACCGTGGCAACGCGCGGCATGGCCCGGCCGGAGGAGGCCGCCGCCGCCGCCACCGACTACCTCCGCCTGTTCGCCCTGGTCGCCATGGCGTTCATGTGGTGCCGCATGGCGGAGGTCGCGGGCGGCAAGCTGCGCGCCGGGGCCAACGGGGAGGCTCCGTTCTACGAGGCCAAGCTGGACGTGGGCCGCTTCTTCATGGCCCGCGTGCTGCCGCGGCATTCCGTGCACTTCCAGGGCATCATGGCCGGTGGCGAAACGCTCGCGCGCATGAAGGCGGAGGCGTTCTGACACCGCCAAACGACGGTCCGCGGCAGCGCCCCGGCTTCCCGGAACCCTGCTGCTTGGTGTAGGTTAACGCGGAAATGACCGCGATCTTCCGCCCAAGCGCCAACTTGTGGATGAAGCTGGCGCTGCTTGGGGCGGCCGGGTTCGTGGTGGGCGGCACCGGCTGGTGGTGGATGGCGCCGCGGACGGACTGGGCGCGCGGCGTCGGCTTCGTCGTCCAGCAGCCCGTGCCGTTCAGCCACCAGCACCACGTCGCGGGCCTCGGCATCGGATGCCAGACGTGCCACAGCCACGTGGAGGTCGGCGCCAATGCCGGGCTGCCGCCGACGCACACCTGCATGACCTGCCATTCGCAGATCTGGACCAACGCGGAGGTGCTGGCCCCGGTGCGGCAGAGCCTGGCCGAGGACAAGCCGATGCGCTGGCAGCGGGTCAACAACCTGCCGGACTACGCCTACTTCAACCATTCCATCCACGTCGCCAAGGGCGTCGGCTGCTCGTCGTGCCACGGCAACGTGGCCGACATGCCGCTGATGGCCAAGGCGGCGCCGATGACCATGGAATGGTGCCTGTCCTGCCACCGCAACCCCGGGCCGAACCTGCGCCCCGCGTCCGAGATCTACAACACCACCTGGCAGCGCGGCCCCGACACGCCCTCGCCCGAGGCGCTGCTGGCGCAGTACCACGTCGGCGGGCGCAACCTCACGGAGTGCTCGATTTGCCACCGCTGACCCCTGCGCAGCGGTGGCGCCGGGTGCTGGAAAACCCGGACGCGGCGGCCGAGGCGTTTCCGTCCCTGGCCAACGCCGTCACGGGGCCGCGGCGGCGCGGCCTGCTCAAGCTGATGGCGGCGAGCTTCGCGCTCGGCGGCCTGTCCGGCTGCGGCGATCCTGCGGAGTCCGACAACGGCTGGGTGCCCGCCGTTGAAGCGCCGCCCGGCATCGTGCCCGGCCTGCCCAACCGCTACGCCACCGCGGGCCTCGCCGGCGGCGCGGGCTTGGGCCTGGTCGTCGAGCACCGCATGGGCCGGCCCGTGAAGGTGGAGGGCAACCCGCTGCACCCCGCCAGCCTGGGGGCCACCGACGCGCTGGCGCAGGCGCTGGTGCTGGACTTCTACGACCCGGACCGCGCGGTGGGCGTGCTGCGGGAAGGCCAGCCGGCGACGCCGTCCGACCTGCTGGACCTCCTGGTTGCCGCGCGGGCCAGCCTGTTCGCGGCGCACGGCGCCGGGCTGCGCATCCTGACCGGCGCTTGCGTGTCGCCCACCTTGGGCGCGGCGCTGGACGCGTTGCTGGCGCGGCTGCCGGAGGCGCGCTGGCACCAATGGGAAGCGGACGGGCGCGACGCGGCGCGCAGCGGCGCGATACAGGCCTACGGGCAGCCGCTGCTGGCCGTGCCGCGGCTCGACGCGGCGGACGTGGTGCTGGGGTTGGAAAGCGACTTGATCTCCGGCGCGCCGGGCTGGGTGCGGTATGCCCGCGACCTGGCGGGACGGCGCAACCCGGTGCGCGGGCCGATGAGCCGGATCTACGCCGTGGAAAGCGTGCCGAGCCTGCTCGGCTCCATGGCCGACCATCGCGTGGCGGCCGACCCGGCGGCATTGCACCGCGGGCTGATGGCACTGTCCGCCGGGGTGCTGGAGGGCACTGCGCCGTCCGACGCGCCGCATGATGTGCCTTCTTGGGTCGCCCCGGCGCTCGCCGACCTGCGCGGGGCAAAGGGCCGTGCCTTTGTCCACGCCGGCCCGGCCCTGCCCGCGGAGGCGCACGCCCTGGTCCATGCGATGAACGAGGCGCTGGGCGGACGCGGCCATGCCTATGACCTGTTCCCACCCTTCGAGCACCGCCCGGAGGACGGCGCGGCCAGCCTGCGCGCGCTGACCGACGACATGGCGGCCGGGCGGGTGACGGTGCTGTTGATCCTGGACAGCAACCCGGTGCACACCGTCCCGGGCTTTGCCGACGCGCTGCGCCTCCTGCCGCTCAGCATCCACGCTTCCGCGGCGCCGGACGACACGGCGGTGGTTGCGGGCTGGCACGTGCCGATGACGCACGCCTTTGAGGCATGGGGCGACGTGCGGGCGCATGACGGCACGGCCACGGTGCAGCAGCCCCAGGCCCTGCCGCTGCACCGGGGCCGCAGCCCAATTGACCTGCTGTCCCTGCTGCTGGACGGCACGCCGCGCAACAGCGGGGACGCGGTGCGGGACACCTGGCGCGACCGGCTGCCGGATGACGACGCCTGGTTCTCGGCGCTCGCGGACGGGGTCGTGCCCGGCACCGCGGCGACGCCCGTGACAAC
>CALMAB010000058.1 GCA_937858325.1 uncultured Acetobacteraceae bacterium | reverse complement strand
CTGCGAGGCGTTCACCCAGGCGCGCGGCGGGGGCGTCGCTGTGCACAAGGCAGGACGCGGCTACTCCCTCACGAGCGAGCGCACCGGAGCGCCGCTGGCCAGGCTCAAGCCGACCGGGGACGCCGACAAGGTGCAGGTGCTCTGGTGGAACGGCCAACGCTGGGCCGCACCGGGGCCGTTCGGCATCGAAACCATGACCCTTGACGAAGCCCTCGACCACATCGCCTCCGAGCCGAACAACAATCTTGATTCCTGATCGGGATCACCTGCTGTCGCGCGGTTTTCATCGCGGACGGCTCTGGTGTCTTTGAAGTACTCGTGGCGATGATCCTGACGCAGAACCTCAAGCGAGATCTTGATGGCCGAATGGCTTGGCCGACGGATGACCCGCAACCCCGGTGTCGTCACCTTGCTTGCTGGCCCGCCATGTGCCTGGCCGCCAGGTAGCCAAATGTCAGGTTGGACGCGAGCGTGTATCCGGCCTGGTATCCGGCCCCCATCTCCGTTCGGGCGGCAGTATTGCCCGTCGCATAGAGCCCCTTGATCGGCTGCCCGCGGCTGCTTAGGACTTGCGCGTCCGCGTTGGTCAGCAGACCTGCCGAACTGGCGCCGCTCGGGCGCAACTCGATGCCGTAGAACGGCGGCTGCTCGATGGTGCCGAGGCTCTGGTTGAGGCCAGCCGGCATGTCGCCGTCATGTGCGAGACGCCATGTCAGCTCGCCTCGGCGGAAGTCCGGATCCGCTCCGGTCCGTACGTGCGCGTTGAACCGCGACGCGGTCGTGGACAGCCCGTCCGGCTCGATCCCCAGCTTGGCGGCAAGGCTGGGGAGGTCATCCGCGCGCGCCACCCATTGCGGAACCTGCCCGGCGGGCTGGCCGGCGAACGAGTAACGGGATGCATACTGCTGATCGAAGATCAGGAAGCAGGGCAGG
The DNA here is from genome assembly GCA_937858325.1 of uncultured Acetobacteraceae bacterium. Classification (GTDB taxonomy): domain Bacteria; phylum Pseudomonadota; class Alphaproteobacteria; order Acetobacterales; family Acetobacteraceae; genus CAHJXG01. The sequence goes on along the minus strand of CALMAB010000058.1, from coordinate 4,163 downwards.
TTGGGGTAGGCGTGCTGCAGCACGTCGAAGTGACGCAGGCTTGGGATGATGCCTTGGAAGTATGCCTCGTCGGCGAACCGCGCGCCGGCCGCGTTGACGACCATCGTGTGCGGGCTGCACAGCTCGACGATGCCTGCCAAGTGGAACTCGGGTTCCTGCCCCTCCTCCACAGGGATGCCGAAGCCAAGGAACAACTGCATGTTGTTGCGGAGGGTATGAACCGCGCCCCCAGCCTCCATGCCGAGGATCAAGCCGTCGCCCGTCACGGACGTTGGCACCTGGGACATCCAGTCCGGCAGGCCCTCGTAGGCGCGGACCAGGGCGTCGTTGGATTCGTAGCCACCCGTTGCCAGCAGCACGCCCTGCCGGGCCAGGATCCGGCGATCGCCGGCAATGATCCCTGTCACCCGGTCGCCTTCGCGGAGAAGTTGGTCGGCAACGCAGGAGGTTTCGATCTGGACGCCCCTTGCCAGGAGGCATTTCAGGAGCTGGCAGACGAGGCCGACGCCTTTGCCCCGCATGTCCGCGTCCTGCCGGGTCCTGACCAGCTCGGAGTCCCACTGGGCTGCGCGGTTGACGCCTCCCCACTTGATCTGCTCCTCCGCCGTGATGTAGCAGGGCTGGACCGAGGACATCCGCACCCGGTCACGCCACTGCCCCAAGTCGTAACCGGACACGAGGTCGACCTCCAGCGAGCGGCCCTCCTCCTTGGCGCCCGGCGCCACGCCGAAGTAGTGGTCCCTGACACCCCTCACGATGCGGAATGGCACACCGCAGGACTCGAAGAACCTCAGCGCATCCGGCGAGCGGTCCACGAAGGCGTCGAAATTCGCCGTGATGGCCTCCCCGCCCGCGAGGAACCGCATGTATTCCAGCGTCTCCTCGCGCGAGTCCGAGTAGCCCGCGTCTGCCGCCAGGTGGTTGCGTCCGAACCATAGCAGGCCATACGAGTTCGTCGTCCCACCGCCCAACTTCGCGGACTTCTCCAGTATGAGCGTGCTGAGCCCGTGCTCACGCCCCGCGAGGGCGGCGGCAAGGCCAGCTGCGCCTGAACCCAGGACGACCAGGTCATATTCATCCGCTGTTTGCATCGTTCCTCCGTCTCGTCATGTCCTGCCAGCCGTGTGCTCGTCCGGCGCGCGCGCCGGCTGCTGCCGGGCCGCTAGCGAACCAGCGCCGATCGCGGGGTTGTCTGGCCGAGCGAGATGGGCTGCCGGGTCATCGTGAGCGTTGCGGCCACGCCGGCAAGGAGCAGCAGGCCGGCGATCCCGAACGCCCAATCGTAGCTGCCGGACAGATGGACCACGTAGCCCGTGATGATCGGCGCGAGCAGGCCGAACAGGTTGCCCGACAGAACGATCACGCTCGTGGCCGTGCCGATGTGGGCGCCGTCCGGGAGCAGGTCGCTGACCAGCGCAGTGTTCATGGCCAATGCCGACGCGATGGCCGTCAGCGTGACGGTGAACACCCCGACGAGAAGCCAGATGTTGTTGATGAACGGCACCAGCAGCACCGCCGCGGCGACCACGACCATGACCGCGATCGCTGTCCGGCGGCCGCCGCTGGACACCCCCTCGCGGCTGAGCATGCGGTCGCTGACGAGACCCACGACGATGCTGAGAGGCGCCGCGACGGCGTACGGAAAGGCCGTGAACAGGCCCGTGGTGCCGACCGACAGCCCCTTGGTCGTTTGCAGGTAGCTCGGCAGCCAGAACAGGAGCAGGTAGTTCGCGTAAACCACCACGGCATGGGTGATCGCCATGCCCCACGTCGCCGGCGATGCCAGCAGGGCCATGACGACGCCCGGCCGCCCCGCATCATCCTTGGTGGCCGGCGCCGCACCGCGCTGCTCAAGGATCCTGCGGCGCTCCGCCTTCGGGAGCCAGCGTGCGTCCTCGGGGCGCTGGTAGAGCAAGACGTAGATCGCCAGCCAAGCAAGGCTTGCGACGCCGATGGCGACGAATGCGGTCCGCCATCCATAGGCTTGCTCGATCGTTCCGACGATCAGGGCGCCGACCGCCGGCCCCGCGAACGTTCCGGCCGAAAAGGTCGCGAGCGCGGTCGCCCGCTCGCCGGCGGGTATCCACTCGCGCACGATCTTGCCTGCTGCCGGAACGGTGGTCGCCTCGCCGATCCCGAGGCCCAGCCGGCACAGGAGGATGGACGCGAAGTTCCAGGTGGCCGCTGTCAGCATGGTCGCGACCGACCAGATCGCGACGCCGGCCGAGCTGACGACCTTGGCGCCATGCCGGTCGGCCAGGATGCCGCACGGCAGCAGGAGCAGCGTGTAGGTCCACAGGAAGGAGGAGAACAGGTAGCCCACCTGTATCGGCGAAAGGCCGAATTCGCCGGAGATGTCCTTGGCCGCGACCGACAATGCAACCCGGTCGATGTAGTTCACCACTTGAAGCGAGAACAGCAGGACAAGTATCCAGACCCGCACGCCCATGCGCGTTTCCTCCCGATTGTTCTGTTGGCGCCCGCCTCGTCCCGGGCGCTGCGCCCCAGCCTCCGGTCAGACCACTTCGGCGAACAGTTGCTCCGGGTTGGTGCCCGCACGTCCGTCGCCGCCGAGCTGCCTGGGGAGCGCGAGGTCGAGCTCGAGGAGCCCATCGCTCGACCGGGCGTGGCCGGCCCGGCCGCCCGTCACCTCGACGGTGGTTTCGTAGATGGCGTTCATCGGTCCTGGCTCCGTTCTGGTTGGGATGTGTCCGCGACAGGGCCTGCCGCCAGGTCGGGGATCACGCGGTTGCGAAGGGTGCCGATCCCCGGCACCTCGACCTCCAGCAGGTCGCCGGGCCTGAGCCACAACGGCGGCGTCCTTGCCATGCCGACCCCGCTGGGTGTCCCGAGTGCGATCAGGTCACCCGGGAGCAGCTCGGTGAACGTGCTCACGTAGGCGACGACCTGCGGCAGGGAAAAGATGAACTGCGCGGTGTCGCCGTCCTGCACCACCGTCCCGTTCACGCGGGTGACGATGCGGAACGTCGTGCCGGGCGCGAACTTGTCGCGGGTGACGCACCAAGGGCCGACGGCGCCGGAGGCTGCGAAGTTCTTGCCGGCCGTCGCCTGGGAGGCATGGCGCTGCCAGTCCCGGACGCTGTTCTCGGCCATGATCGTGTAGCCGAGGACGTGGTCCATGGCCGCATGCTCGGGGATGCGCCGGCCGGCCCGTCCGACCACCGCGACCAGCTCGCCCTCGTAGTCGAACTGCTCGGACACGTCCGGCGCGACGATCGGCTCCTCGTGGCCGACCAGGCTGGACGCGAAGCGGACAAACAGCGAAGGGTGGACGGGAATGGGCAGCTTCGCCTCGGCAGCGTGGTCGCGGAAGTTCAGTCCGACGCAGATGATCTTGCTGGCCGCATCCATCGGCGGGCGCCATGCCACCCGCGACGCTGGCACGCGGACCGGGCAGGCATCGGCAAGGTCCGCCAACGCCGCCGCGCCGTGCGTGGCAAGCGCCTGCGCCAGGGTCGCCCCGGCCAGGTCCGGTGCCGCGTCCCACAGCGGGACGACGCTGTCCCGGTCCACGACCCCGATGCCGGGCCGTCCGTCCAGGACGATGTTGGCGAGCGTCGTCACGGGGCGGGCGTGCCTGTGCGTGCCGCGGACCGGGCCGACCCAGCCGTCACCGGCGCTGGGGCGTTCCAGGGCATGGCGGCCGGCTGGGGGTATGGCAGGTCCGTGCCTCGCCCTTCCTCACGCGCACGCTCGAACGCACGGACCGCGATCGCCAGGTCCGAAAGCCCCATGCCGACGGACTTGAACACCGAGACGCCTACGGTGCCGTCGCGCTTGCGGCCTTCCGCGATCACGCTCCCCAGTGTCTTGACCTCGTTCCAGGGCCGGGCCTCGCCGAACACCTCGCGAAGCTCGCGCGAGGTGGCTTGTGCATTGACCACGTCGTCGACGACGACCAGCCCGGCCCCGTCCACCGCGGCGCGGTCCAGCTCCGCATGGCTGGGCAGCACCGCGCCCATGGCGTTGACGTGAACGGGCCGGTCCAGCAGGGCCGGCGTGACGAACGGCTCCTCCGCCCGCGTGACCAGAGTCACGATGCCCGCACCCTTCAAGGCGTCGGCCAGCGTGTCCGGGCAGCTCGTTTCTATGCCCAGTGACCGTTCCAGGCTCCGCGCAAAGGCGACCTGCCGGTCCCGGGT
>CALMAB010000057.1 GCA_937858325.1 uncultured Acetobacteraceae bacterium | reverse complement strand
GGGCCACGCCATCCAGCCCGGCGGCGAGCAGCCCGGCCTGCAACAGATACGGGTTGGCCGCGCCATCGGCGAGCCGGTACTCGATGCGGCCGGGACCCGGCACCCGCACCATGTGGGTGCGGTTGTTGCCGCCCCAGCTCACCGTGCTGGGCGACCAGGTGGCGCCGGACGCCGTGACGGGCGCGTTGATGCGCTTGTAGCTGTTCACCGCCGGGTTGGTGAGCGCGCACAGCGCCTCGGCGTGCGCCATCACGCCGCCCAGGAACTGGTGCGCCAGCGGGCTGAGGCCAAGCTCGTCGTCGCCCTTGAACGCGTTCTCGCCGCCGCGCCAAACGGACACGTGGGCGTGGCAGCCGGAGCCGGTGAGGGTGCTGAACGGCTTCGGCATGAACGTCGCCCTCATGCCGTGCTGCTCGGCGATGCTGCGGACCATGTACTTGAAGAACGCGTGCCGGTCTGCCGTCACCAGCGCCGGCGCGTAGTCCCAGTTCATCTCGTACTGGCCGTTCGCGTCCTCGTGGTCGTTCTGGTAGGGACCCCAGCCCAGGGCTTCCATCGCGTCGCTGATCGCCGCGATCACGTCGAACCGGCGCATCAGGGTGAGCTGGTCGTAGCAGGGCTTGGCCTGGGTGTCCGCGCCGTCGGCGATGGCCTGGCCGTCGGGCGTGATGATGAAGAACTCCGGCTCCACGCCGGTGCGCATCTCCAGCCCCTGCGTGTCCCCGGCGGCCACCAGGCGGCGCAGCACGTTGCGCGGCGCCTGCTCCACCAGCGCGCCGCTCATCCAGGGATCGGCGGCGAGCCAGCCGACCTCCGGCTTCCACGGCAGTTGGATCAGCGTCGAAGGGTCCGGCACCGCCAAGACGTCGGGATCGGCGGGGGTCATGTCGAACCAGGTCGCGAACCCCGCGAAACCGGCACCGTCCTCTGCCATCCCGTCGATGGCGCGGGCCGGCACCAGCTTGGCGCGCAGAATGCCGAACAGGTCGGTGTAGGCGATGAGGAAGAAGCGGATGCCGCGCTCCCGCGCGATCTCGGAGAGTTTCATTGGCCGCCTCCCTGGCCGGGTATCCAACTCGTGCCGGCCAAGGGCACGCGCGCCATGGCCGCGGCCTCCACGGTGAGCGCCACCAGGTCCTCCGGTTCCAGGTTATGCACATGGCTCTTGCCGCAGGCCCGGGCGATGGTCTGCGCTTCCAGCGTCAGCACCGCGAGGTAGTTGGCCAGCCGCCGCCCGCCCAATACCGGGTCGAGCCGGGCCGCGAGCGCCGGGTCCTGCGTGGTGATCCCCGCGGGGTCGCGCCCCTCGTGCCAAGCGTCGTAAGCGCCGGCGTGGGTGCCGAGGGCGGCGTACTCCGCCTCGAACGCCGGGTCGTTGTCGCCGAGCGCCGCCAGCGCCGCGGTGCCGATGCTGACCGCGTCGGCGCCGAGCGCCAGCGCCTTGGCCACGTCCGCGCCGTTGCGGACGCCGCCGGACACGACGAGCTGCACCGTCCGGTGCAGGCCCAGGTCCTGCAGCGCCTGCACCGCCGGGCGGATGGCGGCGAGGATCGGCAGGCCGACGTTCTCGATGAACACGGTCTGCGTCGCCGCCGTGCCGCCCTGCATCCCGTCCAGCACCACCACGTCCGCCCCGGCCTTGGCCGCCAGCGCCGTGTCGTAGTAGGGCCGCGACGCGCCGACTTTCACGTAGATCGGCTTCTGCCAATCCGTGACCTCGCGCAGTTCCAGGATCTTGATTTCTAGGTCGTCCGGGCCGGTCCAGTCGGGGTGGCGGCTGGCGCTGCGCTGGTCGATGCCGGGCGGCAGGGTGCGCATGGCCGCGACGCGCTCGGTGATCTTCTGGCCCAGCAACATGCCGCCGCCGCCGGGCTTGGCGCCCTGGCCGACGACGATTTCGATGGCGTCGGCGGCGCGCAGGTCGTCGGGGTTCATGCCGTAGCGGCTGGGCAGATACTGGTACACCAGGGTTGCCGAGCTTTGCCGTTCCTCCGGGGTCATGCCGCCATCGCCCGTCGTGGTGCTGGTGCCGGCGATGGTGGCGCCGCGGCCCAGCGCCTCCTTGGCCTGGGCGGACAGGCTGCCGAAGCTCATGCCGGCGACCGTGACGGGGATGCGCAGCTCAACCGGCTTCTTCGCGAACCGCGCGCCCAGCACCACGTCGGTGCCGCAGCGTTCGCGGTAGCCTTCCAGCGGGTAGCGGCTGATGCTGGCGCCCAGGAACAGCAGGTCATCGAAATGGGGCAGGGCGCGCTTCGCGCCGTAGCCGCGGATGTCGTAGATGCCGGTCGCAGCCGCGCGCCGTATCTCCGTGAGGGTGCCGGGGTCAAAGGTCGCGCTCATGCGTGGAGCAGGGCGCGGGGCCGGGCGCGGCGGCGTCGAAGGGCCTTGGTCCATTAGTAGTTCCCCGCATTGTCCACATGGAAATGATACAGCCGCCGGGCCGAGCCGTAGCGGCGGAACGACCCGGCATCCACGCCGTCGAAGCCCGCGGCCTGCAGCCGGGCGGCCAAGGCCGCGCGGTGGGTGTCCCGCATCTCCTTCTCGACGCAATCGGCGCCGAGGCTCGCGACCGAGCCGCGCACGAAAAGCTGCGCCTCGTAGATGCTGTCGCCCAGGCTGTCGCCGGCGTCGCCCAGCACGGTCAGCGTGCCGGCCTGGGCCATGAACGCGCTCATGTGGCCGACGCTGCCGCCCACCACGATGTCCACGCCCTTCATGCTGATGCCGCAGCGCGCGGAGGCGTTGCCGTGGATCACCAGCAGGCCGCCATGCGCGGTGGCGCCCGCGGCGGCGCTGGCGTCGCCCCGGACCTCCACGCGGCCGGCCATCATGTTCTCGGCCACGCCGTTGCCGGCGTTGCCCTCCACCACCACAGTGGCGCCGCCGTTCATGCCGGCGCAGTAATACCCGGCATGGCCCGCGATCTCGACGCGGACCGGGGCGTCGATGCCCACGGCCAAGGCGTGCTGGCCGCGGGGGTTGAGCACCCGCCACAGCGTGCGGTTGGTGTCCGGGGGCAGGGCGTGCAGCGCGCCGTTGAGGTCGCGGGTGGTGGCGACCGCCAGGTCGATGTGCTCGCTCACGCCGCGCGTTCCCAGGCATAGACCCGGGCCGGCTCCGGCTCCCACACGCGGGCGTCCGCGATGCCGGGCAGGTCCACCAGCGCGCGGTACTCGCTGCCGAACGCCACCCATTCGGCCGTTTCGGCCATCACGGCGGGCTTGCAGCACACCGGGTCGCGCAGCACGGCGAAGCCGGTGCGGGTGCCCACCACGAAGGTGTAGAACCCATCCAGGTCCTTGAGGCCGGCGTGCAGCGCGCCTTCCAGCGTGTCGCCCTCGCGCATCCGCCAGGACAGGTAGGCGGCGGCGACCTCGGTGTCGTTCTCGGTCTCGAAGGCGTAGCCCTCCCGGACCAGGCGGCGACGCAGCGCGTTGTGGTTGGACAGGCTGCCGTTGTGGACGAGGCACTGGTCCGGCCCCGTGGTGTAGGGATGCGCGCCGTCCGTCGTGACGGCGCTCTCGGTGGCCATGCGGGTGTGGCCGATGCCGTGGGTCCCGGCCATGGCGGACAGGCCGAACCGGGCGGCGACGTCCGCGGGCAGGCCGACCTCCTTGTAAAGCTCCATGCGGCGGCCCTCGCCGACAACCGTGACGGCCGGGTCGGACGCGAGCGCGGTTCGGACCTCCTCCATTCGCGACGCCGGCACGTGCAGGACCGCGTGGGTGTCGCGCTGGTCGGCGTCCAGTTCCAGCCGGGCCGCAAGCGCCTGCAGGCCGGGACCACGGACCGTGAGCTTCACGGTGCCGTTGTCGCGCCCGAACACGGCGAAGCCCGCGCTGTCCGGCCCGCGGTCGCGCATGGTCGCGAGCATGGCGGCGAGGTGGCCTCCCAATTCGGGCTCCAGGCCCGGGCGCTTGAGGAAAAGGCCAACGATGCCGCACATCGCGCTGCTCCCAGTAACGGAGCAACGGCATAACAGCTTCTACAGGACCGTCAATCGTAAAGAAACATATTTTCTTGAGAAGAAAATACATGCCCGGCGCAGCATGGCATCGGCGCCTACCGCAGCAGCCCGAGCAGGACGGACAAGGAGGCAAGCGACAGGCTCGTGGCGACCAGGACGGTTCCGGCGGAGATTTCCAGCAACCCTTGGGCGCGCCGCGCCAGCAGGAACGCGTTGGCGCCGGTCGGCAGGCCCCCGGTGAACGTGGCCACCGCAAGCGGCAAGGCGGGCAGCCCAGCCCAGTGGCCGAGCGTCCAAACAAGGGCCGGCAGGACCGCAAGTTTCAGGACGACGCCCACCGCCATCTCGGCGCCGAACGCCCTGGCGCTCGGCGCGGGAAGCGACGCGCCGAGGCAGACAAGGGCGAGCGGCGGGGCCGCCGCGCCCAGCATGTGCAGCAGCTCGCGCAGCGGGGCCGGCATCGGCACGCCAAGCCAGCGCCAGGCAAAGGCGGCCAGGATGGACATGATGATCGGGTTGCGCACCACCCCGCGCAGCGTGGTGCGCAGGATGGCCGCGGGACGGCGCTGGCCCGTCATGCCCATCTCCACCAGCACGCCGGCCAAGGGCAGCAGGATCACCGAATGCAGCGCCACGATGGCGAGCAAGGGGGGCAGCGCGTCGCGGCCAAAGGCGGCGGCGACGGTTGGGATGCCCATCATCACCGTGTTGCCGTAGGCGGCGTTCAGTCCCAGCATCGCGGCCCGCGTCAGCGGCAAGCGCAGCAGGCGCGCCGCGGTCATGCCTGCGGCGAAGACGGCCAGGCAGGCCGAAAAGTACACGCCCGCGACGCCGACGATGTTGAACGGCGGCCCGTCCGCGATGGCGCCCAGCAACAGGGCCGGCATGGCCAGAAAGAACACGAAATCCGTCAGCCCGCCGAGCGAGGCGGTCTCAAGCAGGCGGAGCCGCCGGGCAACCCCGCCGATCACGATCAGGGCGAAAACGGGCAGGATGGTCGCGAGCAGGCTCATGCCGCCGCGTGTAGCGCCTGTCCGGCTCCAAGCAACCTCCTGTCATCAATGGGCGAGCCGCGGCTTCCATGAGCGCCATCAAAGAATGGCGCGCCCGGGCCTTTCGGCCGGCGCGCCTCACGCCGTCATGGCCCTATGCGTCAAGCGTTTCACCCGCTTGGTGCCGGTCAACCAGCGCAATGATGGTGGCGACCAGCACGTCCTGCGCCTGCACGGCGTTGATCTCGCCGGTCGCCGCGGCATGGGACAGCGCTTCCGCCGCGCCCAGCATCGCCCGCAGATCCGCCGGGGTGATCGTGCCGTCCCCCGCGAACGGCGCCAGCACGGCGCGGCACTTCTCCATGAAGGCGACTTCACACTCGCGCCTGACCCGCTCCAGCTCGGGCGAACCGGCAAGCGCCGCGGTCACGTCCGTGATCTCGCGGCCCCCGGACAGCACGCATTCGATATGGGATGAGGCGATCACGGCCGCCTGCTCCGCCAGCGTCGGTGCGCTTGCCGCGAGCGCCGCGTCCAGCAGCGCGCTCTGCCGCGCGTCGTACTCGTGATAAAGCGCCGCCAGCAGGCCGGACCGCGTGCCGAAGTGGTCATAAACGACCGGCTTGGTCACGCCCGCCTGCTCGGCAAGCCGTCCAAGCGTCAGCGCATCGGTCCCGTTTTCGCGCACCACCCACCACGCCACGTCCAGCAACTGGCGGTGCCGGTCGCGCCGGGCCAAGCGGCGGCGGGGTGGGGGAGCGGCAGACGGCTCGCGCGCATTGATGCTTGACAACTGATATACCAAAAGTAACTTACTGATAGTATATTTGTTGAGCCATCCCGCCGCAACCACCGCGCAGGAGCTTCCCGCATGCACGCGCTCGTCGTCGTCGCCCATCCCGATCCCGGGTCGCTCAGCCACGGCATCGCCGCCCAGGTCGCCGAGGGCGTTTCGCTGTCCGCCCCTGGCGCCAGCGCCGAACTCGCGGACTTGGCGGCGGAGGGCTTCGATCCCCGCTTCGGCGCGGCCGATCTCGCCGCCCATCGCCGCGAAGCGCCGCCGCCGCCTGACGTCGTCGCCGAACAGGCCCGGATCAACCGCGCCGATGCCCTCGTGCTCGTTTACCCGGTGTATTGGTGGTCGATGCCGGGCTTGCTGAAGGGATGGGTCGACCGCGTCTTCACCAATGGCTGGGCGTTCGACTTCCTTGAGGGTGCCGGGCTGGTGAAGAAGCTTCGCCGCCTTCGCGTCCACCTCGTCGCGCTTGCCGGGGCCGATGCCGGCACCTATGCGCGCCACGGCTACCTCGGCGCGATGCGGACTCAGATCGACCACGGGATCTTCGGCTATTGCGGCGCGCATGTCGCGCGGTCCGAGCTGCTGTTCGATGCGCAAAGCCAGGACCCGGCGGCGCATCTCGCCACCGCTCGGGCGCTTGGCCGCACGCTGTTCGACGCGTCCGGAAAAACCGGAGCGACGGACAAGGCCGGTGTCCATGCCTGAGCGTGAGAGCTTGCCCTTATCGGCGGCGCGCTCGCAACCGTAGGCTCGCGCTCAGGGTCTTCGCACGGTGTCGATGAACGCGCGCAAAGGCGCAGGGACCCGGCGCCGGCCCGGGTAATACAGGAAGAAGCTTGGCAGCACAGGGCACCAATCCTCCAGCACGCGCACCAGCTCCCCTCGCGCGATGTGGTCCGCCACGAGGGCTTCGTGGATGTGGGCCAGCCCCATGCCGCCGAGCGCCGCCGCGATGATCAGCGCGCGGTCATCCAGGACCAGGCGCCCGGATAATTCGAGTTCCATCGCCTCGCCGTCCCGGGCAAAGGCCCAACTGTAAAGCGCGCCGCTCGGGTAGCGCCGCCCCACGCAGGCGTGCAGGCGCAAATCCTGGGGAACCCGCGGCTTGCCGCGGCCCGCGAAGTAGCCCGGGGCGCCCACCACGGCGAAGCGCAGCGGTGGCCCGACGGGGACCGAGATCATGTCCTGGGCCAAATGCTGGCCGGCGCGGATGCCGGCGTCGAACCCGGCGGCCACGATGTCCACCAGCCCGTCGTTGGTCGTGACCTCCAGCCGGACTTCCGGATAGGCGTCCAGGAAGCGGCCCATCATGGGCTGGACCACCAGGTCGGCCGCGGCGCGGGGCACGTTCAGGCGCAACGTTCCTGCGGGCCGGCCGCGCGCTTCCCTGGCCTGCTCAACCGCCTCGGCGATGTCGCCCAAGGCCGGTCCGATCCGTTCGAGCAGGCGCTCGCCCGCCGCGGTGATGCGTATGCTCCGGTTGGTCCGGTTGAACAGCCGCACGCCGATGGCGTCCTCCAAGCCCCGGATGACGTGGCTCAGCGCCGACGGGCTGACACCCCGCTCGGAGGCCGCCTTTCGGAAGCTGTTGTGCCGGGCGACGGCCAGGAACACTTCCAGCGCGGGCAGACCAGGGAGCGGCATGGGTGAGCCTGTCCTCAGCATTTTGTTGAGGAGGATGACAGCGTTCTCATTCGTGGCAAGGCCACCCAACTCAAGCCTGGTCACGGTTCCGGCGGCGTAGCGCCCCGGCGACGGCCGGACAAACCTTCACGTTGAGACGCAAAGGAAAGCACCATGGCCAAAACTCTCCGAGTCGGCATCATCGGGGCCAACGCCGAGGGCGGCTGGGCGCGCGACGGGCACGTCCCCGCGGTTCAGAAGCTCGACGGGCTGGAGTTCGCCGCGGTCGCGACGAACAGCCAGAAAACGGCGGATGCCGCCGCCCGGGCGTTTGGCGTTCCTGCCGCCTACGGCAGCGGCATGGAGCTGATCCGGGACTCCAGCATCGACCTGGTGACGGTGGCCACCCGAGTTCCGGACCATCGAGACCTGGTGATGGCGGCGATTGCGGCGGGCAAGCACGTTTACTGCGAGTGGCCGCTGGGCCGCGACGTCGCCGAGGCCGAGGAGATGACGGCGGCGGCGCAGGCGGCCGGCGT
>CALMAB010000056.1 GCA_937858325.1 uncultured Acetobacteraceae bacterium | reverse complement strand
TTTCTGGCCGTGGTCGCCACTGTGCGGGCTTTGCGCCGTGCCGGCTTCTTCGCGGGGCGGGGCGAGGCGGATTTGCGCGATCTGCTGGACTTGGTGGCGCTGGCGACCGTGTGCGACGTGATGCCGTTGCGCGGGCTGAACCGTGCACTGGTGACGCAAGGCCTGCGGGTCATGGCCCGGCGCGCGCGCCCGGGGATCGCGGCGCTGCTCGAAGCGGCGGCGGCCCACAACGTGCCGACCGCGTTCACCTGCGGCTTCGCGCTCGGCCCCCGCATCAACGCGGCCGGCCGCATCAGCCAGGCGGACCTCGGGCTGCGCCTCCTGCTGTGCGACGATCCCGTGGAAGCGCGGGCCTTGGCCGGAACGCTCGACGCCACCAACCGCGAGCGCCAGGCGGTGGAGGCCGGGATGCTGGAGGCGGCGCTCGGGCAGGCTGCGGCGCAGTCGGACGCCGGCCATGCGGCGATGCTGGTGCACGGGGCGGGCTGGCACCCCGGTGTGGTGGGCATCGTGGCCGGGCGGATCAAGGAACGCCACAACCGCCCGACCTGCGTCGGCGCGCTCACGGACGGGATCGTGCGGGGCAGCGGACGGTCGGTGGCCGGCGTGGATTTGGGGAGCGCCATCATGGCTGCGCGGCAAGCCGGGCTGCTCGTGACCGGGGGCGGGCACGCGATGGCGGCAGGGTTCGCGCTGCACGAGCGCGACGTGCCGACGTTCCACGCCTTTCTGAACGAGCGCCTGGCGCACGCGGCGGCGCTGCCCCGCGTCGCCGACCTGCCGGTGGAGGGCACGCTGGCGGTGTCCGGCGCGACGATCGACCTGGCCCAGCACCTTGCCCGGCTGTCGCCCTATGGCAACGGCAACGAGGAGCCGGTCTTCGTGCTGCCGCGCGCCCAGGTGATCCGCGCCGACCGGATCGGCCGGGAAGGCGCGACCATCCGCGCCTTTGTGCAGGGGGAGGGCGGCGGCCCGCGCCTGAAGACGCTGCTGTTCCGGGCGAGGGAGGGCGCGTTGGCGGAGGGGCTGCTGGCCAGAGGCGCGCCGCTGCACCTGGCCGGGCATTTGCGGGCGGAGGAGTGGAATGGCAGCGTCACGGCCAGCTTCTTCATCGCCGATGCGGCGGCGGCCTGACCTGGTCCGCCGGTTAGATCTCAATCTGGCGTTGGGCGTCCGAGAACCTGGAGCACCGCGTCCCGAAACGCAGCGCACAAGATTGGCCGGTTTGACGACCCGAGCATGCCGAGGTGCGAACCGGGGATCGGTACCACCGTCAGGTCCGGGCAATAGTAATCCCATCCGAGGTGTTGCGCGGCGGTCCCGCTGTGCTGTTCCGTCCGGAACAGATAGGTCGGAACCGGCAGCGAACGCACGGTGCCCCGGCGCGCCACCCACTGGCGCAGCAACGGTTCCATGTGCTCCGACAGCAGGTCGCGTTCGAGGTAGATCCTGAACTTCCCTGTCAGCCAGCGCGGTGGAACACGCGCGTAGGCGCGGAGCAGCAGTTTCCAGCGCGGGCTTTTGAGGTAGCGGGCGATGGCGTAGGCGAACTTGCTCCTGCCTTCGCCACGCCGGACCGCGGCGCTGAAGCCGACGAGTTGCTGCCGGAGGGTTTTCGGAGCGCGAAACGCACCCGGCCCAGTACCGATCCCGGGGTGGGCCTCAACGTCAAGCAGACCCAAGAGACGGACCGTATAGCCTAAGTCCCGCAGCCGCGTCGCGGCCGCGAATGCAACAATTCCCCCGAACGAATACCCGGCCAGGAGGATTGCGCAGGCCGGGCAGTGCCTCGTGATCTGCCCGACCACGTCGGACACAAGCGTATCAAGATCGAAGTCGTTGGCCTCGTACAGGACCCGCCACGCGGGATAAGCGATTTCCACCGAAGTCACCGCGTCCCCGCAGGCGGTGCCGATCTCGACAAGCTGCGGGTCATATCCTCCCATTCCCGGGAACAAGAACAAGGGCATCGGCTCCAACACAGCCTGGCCATGCTGAACTTGGTGGATGCTGGTGCTCACAAGCAGTTCTCTCCCAGGATCTGGCCGGTAGCCAGGCGATGCCTACACCTTGGCCCCGGCCGAAATGGCGACGACCGTCCGACGCGCCGCGCCCGCACGCCTCAACGTTCGTGCCAACGACTATTTGCACGGATTGTCTTAATTTTCGCGCGCAACGCCAAGGTCTGGCAACTGGGAATGGCACGGCAACCCAGGAAAATTCCGGGGCTGCCGTGCCACAGCAACGGCTTGCAGCGAGCACAAAGGTCAGGCTTCAGCTTGGTTTTGGTGGGGCAGCCTCTGTCAGGGCCGGGCCGTCGCGATGGCTGCCGGGCCGGCGCCGATCTCAAGCGACGTGCCGGCCCAGAGCTTGGTTCCGTCCCAGCGGAACACCTGGATCGTGCGCTCCACCATGTTCTGCACCAGGACGGTCCGGCCATCGCGCGAAAAGGCGATGCCCTGCGACCAGCGGCCGATCGGCGCTTCGGCCACCGGCTTCAGCTGCTTGTCGGCCAGCGCGTACAAGGCGAGGCGGCCCCGGTCGGCGCGGAATGGGTTTCCGGCCGGCTTGGTCGTGCCCTCTTGGGTGCCGACCGCCAGGAACTTGCCGTCGGGCGACCACTTCAGGCCTTCCGGCGAACGGCCGACCGAGATCGTCTGCACGGTGCGGAACGGCTGGGCAGTGAGGTCGATCAGGCTCACGGTGTCGGCGTCGCCGTCGCCGCGGCCCATGTTGCCCACCGCCGCCATCGTGCCGTCTGCCGTTACGTCAATCGTGTAGGGCGCCACCCCGGTGGTGATCTGCCGGGCACCGAGCGTGACAACCGTGCCGTCGATGTCCAGCACCTGCACCATGTGGTCGCCGTTGCGCGTGACCAGCGCCGCCTTGCCATCCGCGGTGAACGCGATCCCGCTCGGCATCGATTTCGGGCCGACCGCCACGGTCCCGGCGGGCGTCAGGCGGCGGCCGTCAATCGTGAACACGGACAGCGTGCCGGCGAACCGGTTCGCAACCAGCGCCAGGGTGCCATCGGGCGCGATACGCACCGTGGTGGCGCCCGCCTCCGCCTGCAAGGTTTGCACGACCTGCGGCGGCGTGGCCGTCAGGTCGATGACCGAGACCCGGCTGTCCGGGCTGATGCCGGCCGGGCCGGCAGGGTCGGCCTTGGTGGCCGAGGTCACGATGGCGAAGCTCTCGTCCTTGGCCACCGCCACCGCCATGGGCGGCCCGACGACGCTGCCGGGCACGTCGAGGGTGGCGCGGATGCTGGGCGGGGACGCCGCCAGGTCGATGATGCTCAGGGTATCGGCGGCCGCCTCGGGCGGCGCGACCTGGGCGCCGTTGTCGAGGATGGTGTGCGCGTCGTTCGACGAGAGCGCGAGGTCGGCGCGCGCCGGCGAGACCCACGCCGTCACGGCCAGCAGGCCGGCAAGCACTCTCCGCATCGTATCCCTTTCGCAGTCCCAGCACGGGACGTTACGTGGCGTTGCGCCGGTTGACCACACCCTCGACATGCTCGGCGATGGCCAGGGCGGAGGTGAGGCCGGGGCTTTCGATCCCGAACAGGTTCACCAGGCCGCCCAGCCCGTGCTGCGCCGGGCCGGACAGCACGAAGTCGGCGGCAGGCTCGTCGGGTCCGCTGATCTTGGGCCGTATCCCCGCGTAGCCCGGCACCAGCGCGCGGTCCGGCAAGCCGGGCCAGTAGCGGCGGATCGCCGCGTAGAACCCATCGGCCCGGCGGATATCGACATCGTACTCCTCGTGCTCGACCCACTGCACGTCCGGTCCGAAGCGGGCCTGGCCGCCCAGGTCCAGCGTCAGGTGGACGCCAAGGCCCGCCGCCTCCGGCACCGGGTAGATCAAGCGCCGGAACGGGGCGCGGGCGGCCAAGGAATAATAGCTGCCCTTGCAGAAGTAGGCGCGTGGGATGGTCTCGGGCGGGATACCGTCGATGCGCCGGGCGATGTCGGGCGCATGAAGGCCCACGGCGTTCACCAGGACCTCGCATTCCAAGTCCATCGGCTCCGCGCCGCCGATCCGCAGCGAGAAGCCGCCACCCGGCAGCGCCGCGCCGGACAGCACGGGGGCGTGGAAAACGACGGCGCCGCCGGCGTTCTCGGTGTCGCCCTGGTAGCCCAGCATCAAGGCGTGGCTGTCCACGATCCCGGTGGAGGGCGACAGCAGGGCCGCCGCGGCGCGCAGCGCAGGCTCCAGCCGGCGCGCGTCCGATCCGTCCAGCCATGCCAAGTCATCGACGCCGTTGCGAGCGGCCTTGATGCGTATGGTGTCGAGCACCGGGACCTCTGCCGGCTCGGCGGCGACGATCAGCTTGCCCAGGCGGCTGTGCGGGATGCCGCGCTCGGCGCAGTAGTCATAGAGCATGTGCTTGCCCTGGACGCAGAAGCGCGCCTTGAGGCTGCCGGCCGGATAATAGATGCCGGCGTGCACGACCTCCGAGTTGCGCGACGAGGTGCCGGTGCCGATGCCGCCTGCGGCCTCCAGCACCCAAACCTCGCGGCCCGACAATGCCAGGGCGCGGGCGACGGCCAGGCCCACCACGCCAGCGCCCACCACCACGCATTCGACCCGTTCCGTCACGCGCATTCCTCCCGTCGCTTGGAAAGCAAGCCCCTTGTGCTGGCGGGGGTCAAGCGGGCAAGGCGGATGCCGTCGGGCGCTCGCGGTTCTCGTCTTCCCGGTCGCTGCTGACGCCGACGGTGCGGATGAGCGCGGGGTGCAGCACGTAGGCGTTCAGGCGGTCGATGCGGGGGATGTCCTGCTGCAGCCGGTCGAGCATCCGCCAGGAGAACGCATGGCGGCGCAGGGCGGCGATGGCGGCCTCGTCCATGCCGTAGGCCAGCAGCCGCCAGTCGAGGTCGCCGGCGAAGCCGTCCTGCGCCACCCAGCGCAGCAGCTTCGCCGCTCCCTGCGCACTCAGAAGGTAGCCGTCGCCGCCCGGCGCATTGTCCTCCGCCGGGAAGCCGCGCAGGACGTCGGAAAGGTGGTGCACGCTGGGCTGCGTGGCCGCGTCCGGGTCGAGCCGAGGCTCCAACCGGTCGTTCACGAAGCAGATATCGTAGCCGGGCGGCAATCCCAACGGGCCGAGCCGGGCTGGCAGGTCAGCCAACGGGAGCACGTCGTCCTCGATCACCAGCAGGTGGCGGAGCCCTCGTGTTGCCAGGCTGTCCCAGGTGGCGGCATGGCTCAGGAAACAGCCGAGCGTCCCGCGCATCGCCGGGTCGCCCAGCAAACGATGCGCGGCAGGGGTCGGCAAGCGGCTGCCCTCGATGGCGGGGACGCGGCGCAGCGGCACCGGGCTGCGGCCGAACAGCTTTTCGGTCCAGGCGTAGCGTTCCGTGTTGCGGTCGAGGTTCACGACGGCGACTTCGTAGGCATCGCCATGCGCCGGCTGCCGCTGCAGCCAGGCGCCGACGCGTTGGTACATCAACACCGCGCGGCGCTTGGCTCCGTACTCGGCATGAGCGGGATCAAGCCGCTCGGCGATGGCGAAGCCCTCGGCCGCCGCAGGCCAGTCGCGCCGCTGCCGAGCCACGTCGGCGCGCAGCGCATGGAGCGGCGCATGGTCTGGCGCGGCGTCCAGCATGGCTGTCGCCCGCCGGTGCAAGGCGTCGAGGTCGTCCATGTGGTAGGCATACAGGGCTGTGTAGTGCGCCAACCACTCCGCATCCGGCAGCGACCGGGCGGCCCGGCGGAACTGCGGATCGGAGTCCGGGTAATACCCCGTCGCTTTCAGGTCACGCTTGAGCTCAAGCGCCGAGGTCCAATCATCCGGCTGTAAACGCAGCGCCGTACGCCACGCCTCAACCGCATGGTCTAGCTCCCCGGCTGCGCGTGCTTGCAGCGCCAGGGTCCGCAGTGCAGGGAGGGTCGGCATCGGTGGAGGGTGCCCCGTACGGGATTCGAACCCGTGTTACAGCCTTGA
>CALMAB010000055.1 GCA_937858325.1 uncultured Acetobacteraceae bacterium | reverse complement strand
CCGCCTTCATCGCAGCAGCGCCTGCCACCGCGCCGCCTGCGCCGCCACGTTCGCGGGCGCGGTGCCGCCGAAGCTGGTCCGGCTCGCCACCGAGGCGTCCACCGTCAGCACGTCGAACACGTCCGCGGTGATGCCGGGTTCGACCGCCTGCATCTCCCGCAGGTCGAGGTCCGCAAGCCCCACGCCGCGCGCCTCCGCCGCCGCCACCACGCGTCCCGTGACGTGGTGCGCCGTGCGGAACGGCAGGCGCAGCACCCGCACCAGCCAGTCGGCCAAGTCCGTCGCCGTCGCGAACCCCGACCCGGCCATCGCCCGCATCCGCGGGAGGTCCGGCGCCATGTCCCGCACCATGCCGCCGATGGCCGCGAGCGACAGCGACAGCGCGTCGGCGGCGTCGAACACCGGCTCCTTGTCCTCCTGCATGTCCTTGGCGTAGGCGAGCGGCAGGCCCTTCATCACGGTGAGCAGCGCCACCAGCGCCCCGGTGATGCGCCCGGTCTTGGCACGGGCGAGTTCCGCCGCGTCCGGGTTGCGCTTCTGCGGCATGATGCTGCTGCCCGTCGTGAAGGCGTCCGACAGCCGCACGAAGCCGAACGGCGCGCTGCACCAGATCACCAGCTCCTCCGCCAAGCGGGACAGGTGGGTGCCGCAGATCGCCGCCGCCGCCAGGAACTCCAGCGCGAAGTCGCGGTCCGACACGGCATCCAGCGAGTTGGCAGCCGGCCGGTCGAAGCCCAGCGCCGCCGCGGTGTGGTCCCGGTCGATGGGGAAGGAGGTGCCGGCCAGCGCCGCGGCGCCCAGCGGGCACTCGTTCAACCGGCGGCGGCAGTCCGCGAGGCGCCCGCGGTCGCGGTGCAGCATCTCGACATAGGCCAGCAGATGGTGCCCGAACGTCACCGGCTGCGCCGTTTGCAGGTGGGTGAAGCCTGGCATCGGGTCGGCTGCGAACTCCGCCGCCCGGTCAGCCAGCGCGCGCATCACGTCGGCCACCTGCGCGTCCAGCCCGTCCAGCGCGTCCCGCACCCACAATCGGAAGTCGGTCGCCACCTGGTCGTTGCGGCTGCGCCCGGTGTGCAGGCGCTTGCCCGCCTCGCCGATGCGCTCCGTGAGCCGCGCCTCGATGTTCATGTGGATGTCTTCCAGATCCTCCACGAACGGGAAGCGCCCGGCCTCGATCTCCTGCGCGATGGCGCCGAGGCCGCCGCGGATCGCCGCCTCGTCGCCCGGCGCGATCACCCCGGCGCGGGCCAGCATGGCGGCGTGCGCCAGGCTGCCGCGGATGTCCTGCCGCCACATCTTGCGGTCGAAGCCGATGGACGCGTTGATGTCCTGCATGATGACGGACGGGCCACGGGCGAAGCGTCCGCCCCATTGCGCGTTGGCCTCCGCGTTGCGCAGGGCGTCGGCGCCGCCCGGACCCGCTTGGATCGGCCCCGCTTGGATCGGCTCGCCTCCGATCCCACCTGATGCAGACGTGTTGTTGACAGTGTCGCTACTCAAGGACGCACCATGGTTCCATCGAAGCGCCGCGCCGTCTTGGCGGCGGCCCTGACCCTACCGGTCGCGCTAGCCCCGCGCAAACCGCGGGCGGCGACGCCCGGGCTGTCCGACCTGTCGCGCTTGCAGTCTAAGGACGGCGCGGCGGTGCCGGAGCTGCGCTTTTCTACCGCGGACGGCACGGTGCGCACCCTGGCCGACTACGCGGGGCAGGGGGTGGTGCTGAACCTGTGGGCGACTTGGTGCGTGCCCTGCGTGGCGGAGATGCCGGCGCTGGACGCCCTGGCCCGGCTGGTGGCGGGGGACGGCGTGGCCGTGCTGGCGCTGTCCTCCGACCGCGGCGGCGCGCCTCCCGTGGAGCGTTTCTACCGCGACAAGAACATCCAAACCCTGCCGGTCCTGCTGGACCCCCGGGGCGACGCGGCCCGGGCCGTGGGCGCGCGGGGCATCCCCACCACGCTGTTGATCGACCGTGCCGGCAAGGAGCGCGGGCGGCTGGAGGGTGCCGCCGACTGGGCCAGCGCCGAGTTCGTCCAGGCGATCCGCCGCATGGCTGGGCCGGCGCCGGGTCACTCCTTGGGCAAGCCGGACCGCGGGTCGAACGCCTGACCCGGCGCCCAATCCCGCAGGAAATCCCGCAGCGCATCGTCCGCCGGCCCGACCACCACGCGCAGCGTCGCGTAGGCGTCTCCGGGCGGCTGCCCGTTCGTGCCCGGCAGGCCCTTGCCGCGCAGCCGCAGCTTGGTGCCGCTGTCTGAACCCGGCGGGATCGCCATCGTGACGGCGCCCGCGACCGTCGGCACCGGCACGCGGCCGCCCAGCACCGCTTCCCGCAGGCTGATCGGCAGATCGAGGTGGATGTCGCGGCCGTCCCGGCGGAACAGCGGGTGCGGCAGCACGGTGATCTCGATCAGCGCGTCGCCCGCCGGCCCGCCCGCGGTGCCGGGCCGGCCCTTGCCGCGCAGGCGCAGCGTTTGCCCGGTTTCCGTGCCTGGCGGGATTTGCACGTTCAGGTCGCCGCCGCCCGGCAGCGCCAACCGTTGGGTCGCGCCGTTTGCCGCGTCGAGGAAGGACACGTTGAGCGTGTAGCGTTGGTCGGCGCCGCGCTGCGGACGCGCCGCGCCGCGCGCCTGCCCGAACATGCTCGCCAGGATGTCATCCATGTCGCCGTTGGCATGTTGCGCGCCGCCGCCGGGCCGGTAATAGCCGCGCGGGGGCACGTCCTGCCCGGCCGCGTCGATCTCTCCCCGGTCGAACCGCGCCCGCTTGGCGGGATCGGACAGCAGGTCGTGCGCGCCGGAGATGGCCTTGAAGCGTTCCTCGGCCTTCTTGTCCCCGGGGTTCACGTCTGGGTGGCTGGTTTTGGCGAGCTTCAGGAACGCGGAGCGGATTTGCTGCTCTGTTGCGGTGCGGGGAACGCCCAGCAGCGCGTAGGGATCGTCGGCCAACGGCACCTCTCATGGATCGGCGGGGCAGCATAGCGCATTTGCCCCGCCGGCACCCAGCCGTGTCCACGGCGCTCAGCGCGCCGTGCAGCCCCTGTTCTAACGTACCGTCACCTTGAGGTGCATCTTCGGATGGATGCCGCACATCACGACGTAGGTTCCCGGGACGTTGAAACGCTCCTCGACGACCTTGCCCGGCTCCTGCTCGCCGCTGTCGAAGTCGAAGCCGGGCGAGGTGGTGTAAACGTGGTGCAGGAGCGACCCGTCGTCGTTCACGAAGCGGACGACGCTGCCGCGCGGCACCTCGACCTCCGGCGGCTGGAACTTGCGGTTCGACTGGGTCACGGTGGCGACGTTGGCCGCCCAGGCCGCCCAGGCGCCCAAGAACAAGGACAGGGCGGCCCCGCCCATTGCGATGGAGAGCCGTGCGAAGCGTCGGGTGGTCATGGCGTGGCCTCCGGCTTGGCGCCCGGCGGCGCCACGATGTCGCGGTGCATCGGCGCCAGCAGCGCCAACAGGCGGTTCTGGGTGCGGAACGGGATGCCCTCTGCCTGCATCGAGTCCTGCAGGTCCTCGACGATGGCGTTGAAGTGGCGCGGTGCGAGGTTGAGGTCGGCGTGCGCCGTCGCCATGTCCCGCCCGGGGTAACGGCACGGGCCGCCGGCCAGCTTGCAGAAGTCCAGCATCAGCAGCCCTTGCAGCCGCTCGATGTCCGCGTCCTGGAACTTGTCCTTGATCCGCGGGTCGGACAAGGCGCGCTGCAGCATTCCGTCCGCGATGCGCTGCACCCCGGCGCGTCCGCCGAGGTCGTCGTAGAGCGTGCCGGCACGGGCCGGCGCGGCCAGCAGCGCCGCCGCCAGCGCCATCGCGGCGAGCCTAGAAACCGAGCTGAAGACTGGCATAAACCCCCTCCTGGTGCTTGCGGGTTGCGATGCTGCCGAGGTCCACGTAGGCGAGCGTCGCCGACACCCACTTGGCCGGCAGCCAGGTGACGAACAGGTCGTAGGCGTCGCCTTCGCGGGCGAAGCGCAGGTTGTCCGGCTTGGTGCGGTACTCGCCGCCCACCGCCCAGTTGCGGCTCAGCAGCAGGGCCGCCGATCCTTCGAACTCCGGGTGGTAGGAGTCGCTGCGGTCGCCGCCGAAGCCGAGGATGCCGAACTGGTTCGCCCGGGTCATCCGCACCGTGGCGTTGAGCAGCAGGCTTTGCGTCAGGAACAGCTTGGTCGCCGCCACGTAGAAGTCGGCGCCCTGGTCCGACTTCGCCCCGATGGCGCGCAGCACGTCGGTCCGGTTGTTCACCTTGTACTGCATCCCGACCGCCACCTGCGGCAGCCAGCTGTCCTGGTCCAGGATGCCGTCGCCGAACACGCGCAGCTTGACGCCGAACACGTCCTGGCTGAACTGGTATCCGCCGCCCAGGCCCAGCGCCCGCCCGGTCCCGCCGGTGTCGAAGAACTGCCGGGTGTAGGACAGTTCCACCCGATCATACAGCCCCACCGCAGCGCCCAAGGTGGACAGGGTGAAGTTCGTCACCCGGACCACGGTGCCATGCACGTTGGCGCCCACGGAGTCCCGCGTGCCGTAGCCCGTGATCAGCGCCCAGGGCGCCAGCCCGCCGCCGCCCGCGCCCTCGATCTGGATCAGCCCGGCGGTTGCGATCAGCTTTCCGCGGTCTTGCGCCTGCGCGGGAGAAACACCGGCAGCCGCGGCGGCCCATGCCAACCCGCAGATGAGATGGAGTGGTTTCCATGTCATGACCTTTTCTGACCCCTCAGCACGTCATCCGGAGTTCAACCTAACACGCAATGACATGAAATTTAGATCGTAACAAGCTATCAAGTGTTCGCGTTGCGGCCTGGCAGGCGAGTTCCGCAGCTCGGATCCTAGGGATTCGGTAAGACATTCTAGGTAAGCTGACGCTATGTCGATGACGATCCGCCATCCCGGCACGTTGGCCAAAGCCCCGGCGGCGTTCGGAGCTGCGTGCTCCGGCTTGCGCTTGACCATTCGTTACAAGATCTTGCTGGCCTTCCTTTGCATGGGTGGCATCACGGCCGGCCTCGGCGCCTACGCCGTCTTCAACATCGCCATGGTCGGCCACCTGACGGAGCAGACGTTCGACGGCGCGCTGATGTCGATCAGCTACGCACGGGCGGCCTCGGCGGACTTCGCCGGCATCGAGGCCGCGACGGACCGCTTGGCCTACGGCATCGTGCCGGCGGATCAGGCCAGCCTGTCGGCGCAGGTGGACGACTTGTTTCGGTCGCTCGATGACGACCTGGCCATCGCAGGCCAGCGCAGCCTGTCGCTGCCGGCCGCGCGGGCGGCCGCCGACGCCGCGGCGGCCATCGCCGACT
>CALMAB010000054.1 GCA_937858325.1 uncultured Acetobacteraceae bacterium | reverse complement strand
CGCCGGGTCGGCGCTCGTGCTGACCAGCCGCCTGGGCTTCCGCGCGCACCGGGAGCGTTTGGACGGGTTCGAGGCCGGGCTGCGCCTACACGCGCCGGGCATGGGGCTGGCCGGCGTGCTGCACGGGGAGGACGACCGAGACGCCTGCTACCGCCTGGTGAGCCGGGCGCTGCGCCACGGTGCCGGCGTGACCGCGATCTACAACACCGCGGGCGCTAAACGCGCCGTTGCGGCGGCGCTGCGCGACGCGGGCCGCGCCGGGTCGGTCGCCGTCGTGGGCCACGAGCTGACGGAAGCGAGCGCCGCGCTGCTGCGCGAGGGCGTAATGACGCTGGCCATCGACCAAGCCCCCGAGCTGCAGGCCCAGCGCTCGGTGGAGATCATGCTGAAGCGCCTTGGCATGTTCGATCCGGAGCCGCCGCCGGCTGATATCCCCTTTACGCTGCACACGCGGGAGAATGCGTGACGGGCGGGCCATCGCTCCCGGGATTGGCAAGGATGGTTGCTCAACCGAGGCCGACGCGATAAAAATTCCGCCCCGGGTGCAGGAGAAACGGGTGGCAATGGACGGAACGGACGAGACTCCGGCCCTGCCCCGAAGCTACGAGGGGGTCGTCAACCTCATCACGCGCGAATACCCGGGCCTGTCCGGCCGTTCCCAGCAGATCGCGCGCTTCTTCACCCAGAACCCGAACGCGGTGGCGCTTGAGTCCATCAACGCCGTCGCCGTCGGGTGCGGGGTGCATCCCTCGGCCCTCGTCCGCTTCGCCCAGCACTTCGGCTATTCCGGCTTCAAGCAGATGCAGTCGGTGTTCCAAACCCGGCTCGCCACCGCCGCCCCGGGCTTCCGCGAGCGCATCGGCGCCATCGAGATCGACCTGTCGCGCAACCCGAGCCACGGCAACCTCGGCTTCCTGCGGGACCTGGTGGTGCGCGACATCGCGACCTTGCAGGGCCTGCTGGACAGCGTGACGGAGGACAGCCTGTCGGACGCCGCGCGCCTGCTGAAAGACGCCGAGACGATCTACATCGCCGGGCAGCTCCGCTCCGCGCCGATCGCCTCCTTCCTGCGCTACGTCCTGGTCATGCTGCGCCGCCGGGTGGTGCTGCTTGATCCCGCGGGCGGGCTTGCCCAGGAGATGGCAGCGGCGGTGTGCGACCGGGACGTGCTGGTCGCCGTGGCGTTCCGCCATTACGCCCGGGAGGTGGTCGCGATCCGGGACGCCGCCGCGGCGAACGGGGCGCCGGTCGTGGCGATCACCGACAGCCCGCTTTCGCCGCTGGCCAAGCACGCGCGGGTCTTGTTCACGATCCCGGAGGACGAATACAGCTTCTCGCGCTCGCTGGCCGGCCCGATGTGCCTTGCGCAGTGCCTTGCGGTGGCCACGGCCGCCCTGCTGCAGCCCGACGGCGGGGACGCCCCGCGCATCCCGACGGTGACGGGAAGCGAGCAGAACCGCGGCCGGACCGCCCGCCGGCGGCGGGCCTGAGCCGCCGATGCAGCCACAACTGACGTTGCAATGCGACATTGCATGCAATAAGAATTCTCAATACCGGACGCGCGACGCCATAAGCCGCGCGATGGGAGGGACCGCATGAAAACCGTCCGCTGCACCACCGCGCAGGCCGTGGTCCGCTATCTCTGCAACCAGTTCACCACCATCGATGGCGCGCGGGCGCCGCTGTTCCCCGGGGTGTTCGCGATCTTCGGCCACGGCAACGTCACCTGCCTGTCCGAAGCCCTCGAGGCCGTGCAGGACGTGCTGCCGACCTGGCGCGGGCAGAACGAGCAATCCATGGCGCTGGCCGCCATCGGCTTCGCCAAGGCCACGCGGCGCCGGCAGATCATGGTGGCCGCCGCCTCCATCGGACCCGGCGCGCTCAACATGGTCACGGCGGCCGGCGTCGCCCACGCGAACCGCCTGCCGGCGCTGCTGCTCGCGGGCGACACCTTCGCCAACCGCCGGCCTGACCCGGTGCTGCAGCAACTCGAGCATTTCAGCAATCCCACGGTCACGGCCAACGACGCCTTCAAGGCCGTCACCCGCTACTGGGACCGCATCACCCACCCGGAGCAGGTGATCTCCTCCCTGCCCCAGGCCATCGCCGCGATGCTCGACCCGGCGGATTGCGGCCCCGCCTTCCTCGCCTTGCCCCAGGACGTGCAGGAACTCGCGGCGGACTACCCCGCCGCCTTCTTCGAGCCGACCGTCCACGCCGTGCCCCGCCCCCGCCCGGACAGGGCCAGGCTGGCGGAGGCCGTCGAACTGCTCAAGAACGCCAAGCGCCCCCTGCTGATTGCGGGCGGTGGGGTGCGCTACTCCCTGGCCGAAGCAGAAGTGGCACACTTCGCCGAGCGCCGGGGCATCCCGCTTGCCGAGACCGTCGCCGGCAAGGGATCGGTCGCGCACGACCACCCCGCCCATGTCGGCCCGGTCGGCATCCTCGGCTCCACCTCCGCCAACGAGCTTGCCGCGGAGGCCGACGTGATCCTCGCCGTGGGCACGCGCTTGCAGGACTTCACCACGGGGTCCTGGACCGCCTTCGCCGCGGATGCCCAATTCGTGTCCGTCAACGCGGCGCGCTGGGACGCGGTGAAGCACCGGGCGCTCGCCGTGGTCGGCGACGCGCGGGAAACGGTGGGGGAGCTGGACGCCGCCCTGGACGGTTGGACGGCCGAACCGGGCTGGATGGACCGGGGACGGCGCGCGTTCGCCGGGTGGAACACCCTGCTCGACGGCTTGCAAAAGCCGACCAACGCACCGGTGCCGACTTACGCCCAGGTCGTCGGCGTCGTGAACGCCAAGGCGGGCGAGCGCGACCTGCTGATCACCGCAGCTGGCGGGTTGCCCGGCGAGGTGATGAAGAACTGGCGCGTCAAGACGCCCAACACCTTTGATTGCGAGTTCGGCTTTTCCTGCATGGGCTACGAGATTTCCGCTGGCTGGGGCGCCGCGATGGCCGACCCGACCCGCACGCCGGTCGTGATGGTGGGCGACGGCACCTACCTGATGATGAACTCGGACGTGTATTCGTCGGTGCTGTCCGGGCACAAGATGATCCTGGTCGTCTGCGACAACGGCGGCTACGCGGTGATCAACCGGCTGCAGAACGCCAAGGGCGTGCCGTCCTTCAACAACCTAATTCGCGATTGCCGGGTCAAGGAACCGTTTGCGGTAGACTTCGCCAAGCACGCGGAGTCCATGGGCGCGCTCACCCGGCGTGCCGAAAGCCTGGCCGAACTCGGCGAAACGCTGGACTGGGCCAAGACGACGGACCGCACGACGGTGATCACGATTGTGTCGGACGCCTTTGCGTGGTCGCCCGGCGACGCCTGGTGGGATGTCGGCGTGCCGGAGGTCAGCGCCCGCGAGGACGTGGCCGCGGCGCACGAAGCCCAGCGGCAAGGCCGCGCCAAGCAGCGCGTCGGCATCTGAACGATCCGCGGGAGAACACGATGAAGGCGAAACTGGGCATCGCGCCGATTGCATGGTCTAACGACGACTTGCCGGAGCTTGGCGGCGAGACGACGCTTGAAACCTGCCTGGGGGAAAGCCGGGATGCCGGATTTTCCGGCGTCGAGACCGGCGGCAAGTTCCCGCGCACCGCGGCGGAACTGCGCCCCAAGCTGGACGCCTACGGCCTCAAGCTCGCGTCCGGCTGGTTTTCCGGCACCGTGCTGGACGCGCCCGACGACCTGGCAGAGGAAAAGGACCGGGTCGCGGCGCAGCTTGCGTTGTTCCGCGAACTCGGCGCCGCCTGCCTCGCCTACGGCGAAACCGCCGGAACGGTGCAGAACAAGCGGAACGCCCCGCTCGCCACGCGCCGGCATCTGTCGGAGGACGAGATCAAGGCGTACGGCCGCCGCCTCACCCGCTTCGCCGAGCATTGCGCCGAGGCCGGCGTGCCGCTCGCCTTTCACCACCACATGGCGACCGCCATCGAGACCGAGCGCGACCTGGACCTGTTGATGCGGCACACCGGGGCCGCGGTCGGGCTGCTGTATGACGCCGGGCACATGCGCTTCGCGGGGGGCGACGTGCTGCGCGTGATCGACAGCCACGGCAAGCGCATCGTCCACGTCCACGCGAAGGACGTGCGCGGCCCGGTGATCGCGGGGCTGGACCGGGACCGGCAATCCTTTCTCGACGCCGTGCTGGAAGGCGCGTTCACGGTGCCGGGCGACGGGGCCATCGACTTCGCGGCGGTGTGCCGCCGCCTCGCCGACGCCGGATACCAGGGCTGGTTCGTGGTCGAGGCCGAGCAGGACCCAGCCAAGGCGCCCCCAGCCGAATACGCAGGGATCGGCCACCGCGCCCTGTCCGCGGCGCTGACCGCCGCCGGCTACCAGATCGAGGGATGAACCGACATGGCGCAGTTTGAAGGCAAGATCGCCGTCGTCACCGGCGGCACGCAGGGCCTGGGCGCGGCCATCGCCCGGCTGTTCGCCGACCGCGGCGCGACCGGCCTCGTGATCTGCGGCCGTTCGCGCGACAAGGGCGAGGCCAAGGCGCGCGAAATCCAGGACGCGACCGGCGTGGCCGTGGAGTTCGTTCCCGCCGACCTGGGCGTGGTCGAGGACTGCCGTGCCGTGACCGCCCGGGCCGACGCCCGGTTCGGCCGCATCGACGCCCTGGTCAACGCGGCGGCGATCACGGACCGGGGCACCATCCTGGACACCTCGCCCGAGCTGTTCGACCGGATGTTTGCCGTCAACGTCCGCGGCCCGTTTTTCCTGATGCAGGGCGCGGTCGAGATCATGCGCCGGGAAGGCACGGAGGGCACGGTGGTCAACATCTGCTCCATCTCCGGCATGGCGGGCCAGCCGTTCATCTCGGCCTATTGCGCGTCCAAGGGCGCCTTGGCGACGCTCACCCTGAACACGGCCTACGCGCTGCTGCGCAACCGCATCCGCGTCAACGGCCTCAACATCGGCTGGATGGCGAGCGAGGGCGAGGATCGCATCCAGCGGGAGTTCCACGGCGGCAACCCGGACTGGCTGACGGAGGCCGCCGCAAAGCAGCCCTTTGGCCGCCTGGTGGACCCGCAGGAGGTCGCGCGCGCGGTGGCGTTCCTGTCGAGCAGCGAGTCCGGCCTGATGACGGGTTCGATGGTGAACTACGACCAATCGGTTTGGGGCGGCTTCGACGCGCCGCCGCACCCTGCGGCCCCGCTCTGACGCCCGGCGTGAGCGGCAACAACGCCGCGCCAACACCTGCTGACCGGAACTTGACTTGTTGGGCGGCGCCGTCGAGGCTAACGCCTTCATGCCACTCACGACACATGATGGCCGGCAGGCGCCTCGGCTGGCCGGCTGCGCCCTGGGTGCCGCCCTAAGCGTCGCGATGCAGGCTTGACCCGCCCGGCACGGCGGGGCTGATCGTGCCGAGCCAAATAACGAAATCATAAGGGAGCACGCCGGATGAGCACCACAACCAAGACGGACGCCCTGGATGCCCCGCGCGTTTCGGCCGGCGTGCGCCTGCTGCGATCACGCGAGGCGGGCATCCTGGTGGCGCTGGTGCTCATGGTGGCGCTGCTTTCCCTGGCATCGCCGGAGTTCCGCACCGCCGACAACCTGCTGAACAACGCGCGCAACCTGTCCTTTGTCGGCATCGTGGCGCTTGGCCAGGCCATGGTGATGATCACCGGGGGCATCGACCTGTCCGCCGGCAGCGTTTGGGGCCTGACGGCCGTGTCCACGGCGGCGCTGATGGGGCAAGGCTGGCCGACGCCGCTCGCGGTGGCGGCGGGCCTGGGCATCGCCGCCCTGTTCGGCCTGTTCAACGGGCTGTGCGTGACCAAGCTGCGCATGCCGCCCTTCGTGCCGACGCTGGCGACGATGGCCATCGCGCGCGCGCTCGCCCTGGTCATCACCCGGGGCAAGTCGATCAACGACTTCCGGCCGGAGGGCGACCTGTTCTTCGGCCTGGGCGGCGGTGACACGTTCGGCCTGCCCAACCCGTTCCTGTTGTTCCTCGTTCTGGCCGTGGTCGCCTGGGTCATGCTGGACCGGACCGTGTTCGGGCGTCAGCTTTACGCGGTGGGCGGCAACGAAAAGGCGGCGAAGCTGAGCGGGCTGGAGGTGGACCGGCTCAAGCTTGCGGTTTACGTGATCTCGGCCGTGCTCGCCGGGCTGGCCGGCATCGTGGAGGTGAGCTACCTGTCCTCGGCCATCGCCAACCAGGGCCTGGGCAAGGAGCTGAGCGTGATCGCCGCCGCCGTGATCGGCGGCACCGCGCTGACCGGGGGCGAGGGCACGGTGCTCGGCGTGTTCGTCGGCACGGTGATCCTGGAGGTGCTGCGCAACGGCCTCGTGCTGCTGGGCACCGACTCCTATTGGCAGGGCATCTTCGTGGGCGCGGTCATCATCCTGGCCGTGTTCATCGACCAACTGCGCAAGGGCCTGTGGCGGCGCTGAGCGCGAACCAACAATCGGGAGGACTTTAGATGCTGCGGAGAGAGTTGCTGTGGACGGCGGGCGCGCTCGGGTTGGGTGCGGGCTTGTCGAAGGGCGTCATGGCCCAGCAGAAAAAAGTGTTCGCCATGGTGCCGAAGCTGGTGGGCGTGCCGTTCTACGCGGACGTGGAAGCCGGTTGCAAGGAACAGGCGGCCAAGATGGGCGTCGAGTGCCTGTTCACCGGCTCGACCCAGGTGGACGAGGCGGAGCAGGTGCGGGTCATCCGCGACCTGATCACCCGCAACGTGT
>CALMAB010000053.1:2754-3235 GCA_937858325.1 uncultured Acetobacteraceae bacterium | reverse complement strand
GGTGCCGAACCAGCCGGCCGGGCTTCCGCCGGGCCGCCCGGGCGTGCCGGCACGCCCGGGCGGCTCCGTGCGCGCCCTGTTGCGGCTGCCGATGTTCGGCCGCCTCATGCTCGTCGCCGCCCTGGTCGGCGGCAGCCACGCGCTGCACGACGGGTTTGCGGTGATCCGCTGGCGGTCGGCCGGCATCGAGCCGGGCGCGGTGGGCATCCTGTGGGGCGAGTCGGTCGCGGCGGAGGTGCTGGTGTTCTTCGTGCTGGGCGGTCCCCTGCTCGACCGGCTGGGTCCGGGCGGCACCGCCATGCTCTGCGCGGGGGCCGGCGCCGTGCGTTGGGCGACGGTGGCGCAAACGGCGGCGCTTCCCGCGATGGCGCTGGTGCAGCCGCTGCACGGCTTCACCTTTGCCCTGCTGCACCTCACCTGCATGCGCGTGATCGCACGCAGCGTGCCGGTGCAGCTGTCCGCCACGGCCCAGGCCTTTTAC
>CALMAB010000053.1:0-2744 GCA_937858325.1 uncultured Acetobacteraceae bacterium | reverse complement strand
CATGACCCAGAACGCGGAAGCGCCGAGGCGGCCTACGGCACCGTCGCGGTGGGCGCGGCGTCCACGGCGCGGACCTTCGCCAGCGGCCCGCTGTATGGCAGCCTCGGCGCGTCCGCCTTCTGGGTCATGGGGGCGCTGTGCGCGGCGGCGGTGCCGGTGGCGTATGGGCTGCGGGCGTCCCCCGTGCCCGCCCCGGCCATCGCCGACAATCCCTGACCGGCGCCCGCCGTCTCAGCCCAGCGGCCGTGTGCGTCCATCGCTTCCACGTCATTGCGATGAGCGCAACGACGCGGCAATCCAGGGGCCGCTGGCGTCAACCCAGCATCCCGAGCACTGATGGTGTTTTCTGACGTGCCGTCGCGGAGTCCGTGCGACATAAGGGAAGCCTTAACTTCGTTGCGCCATCCTGCAGGAGTTCGAAGCTCCGGAACGACCGTTTCGACGGGGTGCTCGGCCAAACCAAGGAACGCAACCCGTGAGGCATGCCGTCTTCTCCATCCGCAGCGTGCTGGTCACGCTGGGCGCCCTCAGCATCCTGATCGCCGCGGGGCTGGCCGGCTTCGGGCTGCTTGGCATCCAGCGCCAGTTGGATGCCCGGAAGCACGTCGTGGTGCTGGAGCAGGCGCTGTGGAACCATACCAACGCCGACACCTTCATGGACAGTGTCCGTACGGACGTGCTGCGCGCCCTGCAGAACGCGATTGGAACGAACAAGGAAGGCGACAAGTTCATCCGCTCCGAGTTGGAGCACCACCTTGACGTCCTGCACACTTCCATCGCTGAAAACCTCGGGCTTCCGCTGTCTCCGGCGCTGCACGAGAACTACGTCGCTCTCGCCGGCTTCGTCACGACGTTCACTCCTGCCGGGCGCCACGCGGTGGAGCTGGCGCTGGCTGACCCGGCCGCCGGGTCTGCCAACTTCGAGCGCTTCAGGCAATCGTTCAAAGGCCTAGAGGAGTTGATGGACACCGTTCGGGACGTGCTGCACGAGGATGTGCGGCACGTCCGGGACAGCGCGGCGCGAACGGCGAAGCGCGTGAAGCGGATGATCGTGGCTTCCGCCCTCGTCGGCGCCATGCTGCTGGTCCTGATCACGACGGTCGCGGTGAGGATCGCCCAGGGCATCACGGCTGACCTGGCGAACTCGCGCGAGGAGGCGCATCGCCTCGCGCTGCACGATACGCTGACCGGGCTGCCCAACCGGGCGTTCTTTGCTGAACGCATGGAACACGCCCTTGCCCAGGTCCGGCGCCACCGGACCATGCTGGCGGTGCTGTGCCTCGACCTCGACCGCTTTAAGCAGGTCAACGACACCTTGGGCCACCCGGTGGGCGACGCATTGCTGCGCGCCGTTGCCGGCCGGTTGGGAGGCTGCCTGCGCGATTGCGACACCGCGGCCCGGCTTGGGGGTGACGAGTTCGTCATTATCCAGGCCCCGCTCGGCCGGGTTGAGGACGCCGGGACGCTTGCCCAACGGATCATCAACGTGCTCTCGGAACCCTATGACCTGAACGGCCACAAGGTGGTGATCGGCGCCAGCGTCGGCATTGCTTTGGCCCCGGCCGACACGACCGACAGCGATCATATCCTCAAGATGGCCGACATGGCGCTGTATCGCGCCAAGGCGGACGGACGCGGCGTGTTCCGCATGTTCGAGCCGGGCATGGACACAAGGATGCAAGCCCGGCGCATGCTCGAACTCGATTTGCGGCGGGCCGTGAAGGCGCAGGAATTCGCGTTGGACTACCAGCCCTTGGTTGACCTGTCCTCGGGCCAGGTGGGCGCGTTGGAGGCTCTGGTGCGCTGGCACCATCCAGAGCGGGGGCTGATCCGGCCGGACGATTTCATTCCGCTCGCCGAGGACACCGGCCTGATCGGGCCGATTGGGGCGTGGGTGCTGCGCCAGGCTTGCGCCGACGCGGCCGGGTGGCCCGCGGACGTGAGGATCGCCGTCAACATCTCGGCGGCGCAGTTCAAATGTCCCGGCCTGGTCGCGACGGTGCTCGACGCGCTTGCGGCCTCCGGGCTGGCGCCGGAGCGGTTGGAACTGGAGATCACCGAAACGGCATTGCTGGCCGACGCCGACGCGACGCTGGCCGTCCTGCACACGCTGCGGGCAAAAGGGGTGCGGATCGCGATGGACGACTTCGGGACGGGCTACTCGTCGCTCAGCTACCTGCGCAGCTTCCCGTTCGACAAGATCAAGATCGACCGGTGCTTCATCAGGGACCTCGAGACCAGCGTGGACTGCAAGGCCATCGTGCGCGCAGTGACCGGGCTGGGCAGCAACCTGGGCATCACCACCACTGCGGAGGGCGTGGAAACGCTCGCCCAACTGGACCAGCTTCGCGCGGAAGGGTGCGACCAGGTCCAGGGCTTCCTGTTCAGCCGGCCGGTGCCGGCGCGGGAGGTGGCGGCGCTTCTAGGGCAGGCGGTGGATGCGGACCGGACAGGTTGCCTTCCTGGCATGGCGGGACACGGCCACCCGGAACTGGTGTAGGCCGCCTTCCGCCCAGGCCCGCCCCATCAGATGCGGGCCGGCAGGCCTTGGAACTGGATGCGGCTGTGCGCCATGTCGAGCCAGTTGTGCAGGGCCGCCGCGTTGTCGGGCAGCAGTTCCCTGCCCCCGGCGTCATCAACGGCTCCTTGCCCCTTCCGTCATTGCGGGCCGTCTTGGCGGCGTGGCAGTCTAGGCCGTGGTGACGATTTCGGCTTGGGTGGGTTCCGGTTCGGCGGCGGGCATG
>CALMAB010000052.1 GCA_937858325.1 uncultured Acetobacteraceae bacterium | reverse complement strand
CGCCGGGGTCGCGCGGCCCGCCCGCGCCACCAGAAGCTCCCCCGCCGCCGGGGCGTAAACCGCGGGAAAGTAGGTCGCAATCGTGCCCAGATCGAAAAACCGCCCCTGCTTGCTCCACCGCATGGCGTCAGCGCGGTCCCGCTCCGCCCGGGCCTGCGGTTGGCCGAACGGAGTCGCGGCGGCCACCTCCAGCAAGGTCGGGGGCGCCGTGACCCCGCCGCGATCACCCTCCCGATGGCCGAGGAGCTGGCCACGGGACAGCGCATCGACGCGGAGCGCGTGCGCCTGCTCGTCCGCCGCCTGGCCCAGCGGCAGCATGCCCGCCAGGAGCCAAGCCGTCAGCAGCGCCAGCAGGAGGAAGCCGGCGGGCAGGGCGAATCGATGGATGCTGTTGGGGGACATGGCCGGGTTCTCCGCGGCAGCCCGTCCCCAGGCAAGGGCCGCGCAGCCATGAAGACGTGATTGGCGGCGGCGCGGCGCGGCTGGTCCATTGGCAGGCCCGACCGGAAGGACACCCTTCATTGCCGAAACAACGCGCGGATCAGATGCTGGTGGACCGCGGCCTCGCCGAAAGCCGCGCCCGGGCGCAAGCCTTGATCCTGGCCGGGAAAGTGTGGAGCGGCGAGCGCCGGGTGGGCAAGGCGGGCGACGGCCTGCCGGAGGACGCGGCGCTGGAGGTGCGGGGGCAGGACCACCCTTGGGCGTCGCGCGGCGGACTAAAGCTCGACCATGCGATGCGGCACTTCAGGCTGGACGCCAGCGGGCGCGTGGCGCTGGACGTGGGGGCGAGCACCGGGGGGTTCACCGACGTGCTGCTGCACCACGGGGCGGCGCGGGTCCATGCGGTGGACGTGGGGCACGGGCAGCTTGCCTGGCGGCTGCGCAACGACGCGCGGGTGGTGGTGCACGAGCGGTGCAACGCGCGCTACCTGACGGCGGCGCAGGTGCCGGACCCGGTGGGGGCGCTGGCGTGCGACGCGTCGTTTATCGGGCTTTCGACGCTGCTGCCGGCGCCGCTGGCGTTGTGCGTGCCGGGCGCCTGGGCGGTGGCGCTGATCAAGCCGCAGTTCGAGGCCGGGCCGGGCCTGGTGGGGTCAAAGGGCGTGGTGCGGGACGCCGGCGTGCATCGCGCGGTCTGCGCCCGGGTGCGGGACTGGTGGGCGGGGCTGCCGGGTTGGCAGGTATTGGGAACCGAGGCCAGCCCGATCACCGGGCCGGAAGGCAACCGCGAGTTCCTGATCGCGGCGCAGCGGCATTAGGCTGCCAATGCGGCCTCTTGCCGGGAGATTTCGGCAAGCAGCGCCCAAACCCGCGCCGGCTCCATGGGCACGTCGGGATCGTTCAGGATGCGCTCCAGCTCGGCCAGCTTCGACGCTTGTTCGCACTCGGTCACGCGGGCACCCCTTTCTTCATCAAGGCATGATTGTTCACCAAGGCATGGTCACGCACAAACGTGGCAGGCGTGTGGCGGTTCGCCGTTTGTCTCAAAAACACGCAATCACATGGACGACAGCACCGCGGGCGCTAGGGCAGGGGCCTTGGCGGCAGGGTGGGCCGGGTTGCGGAACCGCAACTCGCCGCCGGGCGCGCTGTCCGGCTCGGGCAGGCCGAACAGTTCCAGCCGGGACGCGACGGTGATGGCCACCACGTTGCGCGCTTCCGGGAAGGTCATGAACTTGCGCGCTTCCCCTTCCAGCTCGAGCTTGTCGCGCAGGCTGCGCCATTCCGGGCGGTCGGTGTCCTCGACGAACATGGACAGGATGCCCGGCCGCTTGCCGGACAAGCGGGCAGGGGCGATGACGGACAAGCGGCGGCGGATGGCGGCGGCAACCTCGTCCTCCCGGCCGGCGCGGGCGGCCATGACGAACACCCCCCCGCCGGCCGCCGTGACCGAAAGGTGCGCTTCCGGCCCGAACTCCCGGCGCAGCCGGGGCATCAGGCCCACCTCGTCGGCCTGCGCCGCCGCCAGCATCAGCGGGTCGAGCCGCAGCACCGCGGCCTCGTCGTGGTCGGCACGGCGCGATTGGCCGAGCATCGCGGTGATCCGCGCGTGCAGGGCGGCGAGCAGCCCGTCGCCTTCCGCGTCCCGCAGGCCCTGCGGCAGCGTCATTTTCAAAATGTAACGACCGGGGTGCATGCACAGCCAGGTCTGCAGCTCCGGGTCGATGCGGTCCACGAGGTTGAACCATGCGCCCCGGTGTACGTCGCGCCCTTCCTCCGCGGAGACCACGTCGCACACCACCTCCGCCTCCGTGTTGTCGCGGCGCAGCAGCAGGTCGAACGGCGCCGCGTCCTCCAGCCCGGCAAACGCCACGTCGAAGCCGCGGGACCGCTGCAGCTCCGCGGTGCGCAGCAGGTGGAACGGCGGCACCAGGCAGGCATCCTCCGCGAGCGACGCGCGCAGCAGGGCGACGAGCCGCTGCCGGCCCTCGTTCGGCAGGGACATGAACAAGGCGACCGCGGCGGCGGCGAGGCTGGCGATCCATTGCTCGGCCAGGCTGGGGTCGCGGTTCAGCGGGCGGCGCCGTAATCGCTCAATCGTGAACTCGATGCAGTGACGCTGCGACCGTTGCCGCCCGGCCCGCGTCTGCGCCGAGGCGCCGGACCGCAGCATATCCAGCCGGTCCCGCCATGGGCGCGCGCCAACGCATTCGACGAATGCGTTGAGCGCCGCGGGATTGATAGGGTCGGGATACGGCTGCATCTCTCCCTTCTCCCTGCCACTGCCACCGATTGCGTGCAATAGACCAGACAGATCATGTCGCA
Source organism: uncultured Acetobacteraceae bacterium (assembly GCA_937858325.1). Classification (GTDB taxonomy): domain Bacteria; phylum Pseudomonadota; class Alphaproteobacteria; order Acetobacterales; family Acetobacteraceae; genus CAHJXG01. Next base: position 1,203 of record CALMAB010000052.1, on the reverse strand, counting down.
ACCCCCACGATTAGTTGCGCGGGAGGCGCGCGACCTCCGGCGCGTCCGGCACCTGCGCCCGGTGGCGCAGCAGGTGGTCCGCCAAAACGCAGGCCAGCATCGCCTCGCCGACCGGCACGGCGCGGATGCCGACGCAGGGATCGTGCCGCCCGCGCGTCACCACCTCCACCTCCCGCCCGGCCCGGTCCACTGTTTGGCGCGGCACCAGGATGGAGCTGGTGGGCTTCACCGCGAAGCGCGCCACCACCGGCTGCCCCGTCGAGATGCCGCCCAAAACGCCGCCCGCGTGGTTGGAACCGAACCGCACGGTGCCGTCCCCCATCCGCATCTCGTCGGCGTTGCCCTCGCCTTCCAGCGCCGCGGCGGCGAAGCCGTCGCCGATCTCCACGCCCTTCACCGCGTTGATGCCCATCAGCGCGGCGGCGATGTCGGCGTCGAGCTTGCCGTAGATCGGCGCGCCGAGGCCGGGCGGCACGCCGTCCGCCACCACCTCGATCACCGCGCCCACGCTGGACCCAGCCTTGCGGATCGCCGCGAGTTCGTCCTCCCAGGCCCGGGCCGTCACCGGGTCCGGGCAGAACAGCGGGTTCTCGTTCACGGCGTCCCAATCCCAGCGGCTGCGGTCGATGGCGCGCGCGCCCATCTGCACCAAGGCGCCACGCACCCGCACGCGGTCCCCCAGCACGATGCGGGCGACCGCGCCGGCCGCGACGCGCATCGCGGTTTCCCGTGCGCTGCTGCGCCCGCCGCCGCGGTGGTCGCGGATGCCGTACTTCAACTCGTACGAAAGGTCGGCATGGCCGGGCCGGAACTGCTGGGCGATGTCGCCGTAGTCGCGGCTGCGCTGATCGACGTTCTGGATTTGTAGCGCAATCGGCGTGCCGGTGGTCAGGCCGTCCAGCGTGCCCGACAGGATGCGCACCTCGTCCGGCTCCTGCCGCTGCGTGGTGTAGCGCGATTGGCCCGGCCGGCGGCGGTCGAGCCAGGGCTGGATGTCGGCCTCCGTCAACGGCAGCCGAGGCGGGCAACCATCGACGACGCAGCCGATGGCGGGTCCGTGGCTTTCGCCCCAGGTGGTGACGCGGAACAGGTGGCCGAACGTGTTGTGGCTCATGGGTGGGCGGAGTCCTGGGTGTTTAAGTCTCGCCGGCCACGTTGATGTCGGGGGCGGCCGGGTTCTTCATGCCGACGACGTGGTAGCCG